>NZ_JBEZFH010000022.1:0-55523 GCF_040649355.1 Sphaerisporangium sp. NPDC049002
TCAAGATCGGTCCAGCGGTTGGAAGTACTCACTCACTCGCGGCTACCAGGCACCGAGTCTGCCCGATCAGCCGACCCGGTAGCTTCCATTAGCGGTAGAGGCGGAGGGCGCCGGTGAGGGCCTGGTGGGCGATGGCGAGGACCTCGTCGGCCACGGCGGGCGACGGAGGTGGCGCGACGACCTGCACCATCTGGGTGCTGGGCTCGCCGACGTCGGGGAACAGCTCCCACTTCCACGCGGGGCTCGTGGGGTTGTCGAAGCGGTCCAGGGAGACGACGAGCGAGGCCATGCCGTCCCATCCCCACGGAGGCGTCCGCGGGAGCCGGGCCAGGCGGATCGAGGCCCGGGGAGCCGGACCGGCGGCGTCCGCCGCACCGGTCACCCCGAAAGTCGCCACGCCGCCGTCCCTCGGCGCACCGGGTAGGTCGGGGCGCGTCCGGGGGCGGAGGGTGGTCAGGCCGGCGCGGTCGGCGGCGGCGGTGAGCAGGGCGAGCGGGTCGTCCAGGCCGGCGAGGGAGGCCTGACGGTACGCGGTCGCCTGGCCCAGGAGAACGGCCTCGGCGAGTCGGTGGTCGGTACCGTGGAAACCTTGCCAGTCAGCCGGGCCGATGCCATGGCGCAGCCCGGCGGCGTGCAGGTCGGCCAGCACCGTGGAGGCGGCCTCCAGCACCGAGGGCGTGTAGACGGTTCGATAGTGCCCTCGCGCCGCCTGCTCGATCACCCGTCGCGCGGAGACGGATGTGGTGGTGGTCATCGGCTGCCATTCTCCATCGCGGTGATCAGCGGATTGAGAACCAAAGGGACATCTCACCCTTGACGTAAGGACTCTAGTCGTTCTTGATCCAATGGCGTAGCCGGGCCCGGGGTGCCCGGTCTCTCGTATCGGCTCTGTGAGCGAGGTGCGCGCCCCCGGCGTCCTGGTCTCGGGGCGTGGCCGGGTGAGGCAGGGGAGTGGGAGCCGCTGTCTATGCCTCGGCGCGGGTCATTTCCATGATCCAGTTGGTCTCCCAGTACTTGCCGCCGTCGGTGGAGAACGCCTGCTCCCATCGGGCGGAGGTCGGGGTGATCCCGGACCAGATGTACCGCACCCGTATGGGAACGCCCCGGTAGGTGTCGTCGGCGTAGAACACGCCCTCGCCTCCGTCGAAGTGGCCGACCACCGGCGGGTCGATCACGGCGGAGCGGCTGCTGGACCAGTACAGCGACCACTCCTCGCGCCCCGAGTCGTAGAGCCGGAGGGTCAGCCCCGAGAAGCCCCTGGTGGGAAAGTCGATCTCGTCCATGTTCCCGCCGCCGAAGATGCTCTTGGAGGTTGAGACGCCGGGGAACTCATCCCATTCCGTACACGCCGTCAGGCATTCCTTGAGCCGCCGGTTGGCCACGTTCCAGGTGCCGACGAGGAAGTCGAAGTCGTTCATGGGAGCCAAGCTAGGCCCGGATCGCTGACACCTACTGTCAGCGACCACCGCCGCGATGCGAGCGGCCACACCACGGGGAGCCGGAGACGGATCAGGTGCCCGAGAGGGTGCCGAGGATCACGGTGACGGTGTCCGACCTCCCGTTGGGATGGAGGATCTCGACCCTCGCCTGGGCCCCCGGCTTGAGGCCGGCGAGCACCTCGGAGAGCGTCGCGGCCGTGGGAGTCGGCCTGCCGTTGACGCTGACGATGATGTCACCGGGCTTGATGCCCGCCTTCGCGGCGCCGCTGCCCGGATCCACCTGGGCGATGCCCACGCCCACCGGCTGGCCGTCGGGCCCGACGACGGTGTTGACCCGCACCCCTAGGGCGGCGCGGCGCGTGTTGGTGACCTTGCCGCTCCTGATGATCTGCTCGGCGACGTCCTTGGCGGTGCTGCTCGGGATGGCGAAGCCGATGCCCGGGGCCGCGCCCCCGCCCAGCTCGGGGTTTATCGCGGCCAGCGTTGGGACGCCGATGACCTCGCCCGAGAGGTTGGTGAGCGCGCCGCCGCTGTTCCCCGGGTTGATCGACGCCGAGGTCTGGATGGCGTTGGTGATCGTGGCACCCGGTGACCCCTCGCCCTGGGGCTCGGTGACCGTACGGCCGAGCGCGGACACGATGCCGTTGGTCACGCTGCCCGACAGGCCCAGCGGGTTGCCCATGGCCAGCACGATCTGACCCACCTTGAGCTTGGTGGAGTCGCCGAACGTCGCCGGGGCCAGCCCCGATTTGTCGTTGACGCGGATGACGGCGAGGTCGCCCAGCGGGTACGACGCGACGAGCTTGGCCTTTCGGGGCTTGCCGCCCGTCGCGAGTATGACCTCGAAGTTCGTGGACTTACCCACAACATGGGCATTTGTCACGATATGGCCGTCAGTGTCGTATACGACGCCCGACCCGAGACCTCCCGACGTGTTGATCTGCACGATGGACGGAAGCACCTGGGCGATGACCCGCTCGTACGCCTGCTCCTCCGAGACCATCGTCGCGGGCGGCGGTGGCGGCGTGGTGGACCCCCCGGAGGCCCGGTGCGTCGAGGCCGGCGCTCCGGTGAGTCCGCAGCCGCTGAGCACCACCAGGACCCCGGCCACCCCGGCGGTGAGAGCGTGCCGGCCGATATGTCCGGTGCGCCGCGTACCTGGTGTCATCTCCATGGTCAAGGTGATGCCCGACCACACGGAAGATACTCGCTGTCAGCGGCCCATAGGTCGATCTTGCCAACGGTCCGGCCGGTCGGGCCCGCCCTGATCGGGCACGTCGGCGGTGATCATCGCGAGCATGTTGGCGACCCGATTTTCTTCGGTGCGGGCTCGCGCGTTCTACCTGCTGGAACGCGCTTTCTGCCGTCGCGGCCCGCGATGGCGGACCTCGTGGATCACGATTTGTGACGTAGTCTGCGGACATGGCGGACGGCGCTGGAAACTCCCCCAGCCGCCCTGGGCCGGGGCGGCCTCCGACGTACGTTCCCTCCTATGAAGCGCCGACCACCCCGATGCCGCGGGTGAGCACCGAGCAGGCACTCGCCATGGCCGAGGCGGCGAGGGCTCGGGCGTCCAAACGGCAGGAGCCCGGCGAAGCCGCCACGGACCCGGCAACCACGGACCCAGCGTCCACGGACCCGGCAACCACGGACCCAGCGTCCACGGACCCGGCAACCACGGACCCGGCAACCACGGACCCGGCGTCCACGGATCCGGCGCCGGGCTCAGCGGCTCCGGATGAGAGCGCGCACGAGACCGCGGACCACAACGTGACGGCGAACGTCCGAAGGCCGACTGGACCGTTCCTCCGGCCGGACCGGTCCGTCGCCGGCTCGCCCGCCACCTCGGCCCGTCCCCATCCGGCCACATCGCGGCCCTCGGCCCGTCCCGGTCCCGCCACGCCAGAGCCCTCGGCCCCCGATCCGGTCACGCCGCGGGCCTCGGCCCGGCATGAGCCGCCCGCGCCGGGGCCGCCGTCGAGTTTCGGGGCTCTGGCCGGCGAGGCGAGGCCCGCCGCACCCCGCGCGAGGAAGCGGCCCCGCTGGTTCGCCAGGGCGATCTTCCGGATCGGTGACATCCCCATGAGAGCGGTGTACGGCGTCGGCGCCGCCATCGTCACGGGGATCATCGTGGTCCTGATCTTCATGCTGTTCGGCGGTGACATCCCCGGTGAGCAGGTACACGTGAGCCCGGCCCAGGCGGGCGGCCCCGCCGTGCCGAGCGCGCCGCCGAAGCCGACCCCGACCCCGATCGCGGTCCCGCCGGTCCCCGCCGCCAAGGCGATGACGGTCTTCTCCGGCGCGGGCACGCCGATCGCGTCGTACGTGGCCGACCGGACCGCCGGCCTCAGCTACGCCCAGTACGGCACCCCGTGGGCCAAGACCACCCGCGCCCCCTTCTCGGCGGCGCAGAAGGCCGGCTCGTCCGGGCAGGCGCTGATCGGCTCGGCCCCTGTGCCGGTCGCCGTTCCCAAGGCGCTGACGACGTACGAGGACTTCCGCAAGCTGGCGGGCAAGGCGGCGAAGTGGACGCTGCGCTACCAGCCCGCCGGGTCGAAGTTCACCTGGACCGTGTCGCAGCAGGCGCGGTACAACCTCGGATGGGTGCTCGGCTACAAGGTCAGCTACGTCCAGGGCGGCAAGAAGCACTCTTCGCAGGCCTACGTCATGGTCATCGCGACGGGCAAGAAGAAGCCCGCGATGCTGTTCGCGACCGTCCCCGACACCCGTACGGCGCTCTACCACGACCTGAACATGCTCTTCTGGACCGCCCGCGCGATCTAGTCCTTGGCCGCGAAACACCTGGTCAGAAGGCATCCGGGTGTCGGCGCGGCGATGGCGGGGGCCCGGGTTACCTTGGGGCGATGGACACTGGATTCGGCTACTTCGCGACGCATGACGCGGTCGCTCCCGACACCCTGGCCAGGCTGGTGGAAGAGCGCGGGCACGCGGCCGTGCTCTTCTCCGAGCACACCCATATCCCGGCCCACGCCGAGCTGCCGCGACGGCCCGAGAACGGCCCGCTCCCGCGCAAGTACTGGCACACCTACGACACCCTCACGACGTGCATGGTCGCCGGCATGGCCACCACCAAACTACGCGTCGGCACCGGTGTCTGCCTGGTGGTCCAGCATCATCCGATCACCCTCGCCAAGACGGTGGCCAGCATCGACCGCCTCACCGGCGGCCGCTTCGAGTTCGGCGTCGGCGCCGGCTGGAACGACCCCGAGATCCGCAACCACGGAGTCGACCCTTCCAGGCGGTTCGCCGTGATGAAGGAGCACGTCGAGGCGATGGAGCAGATCTGGACCCACGACGAGGCCGAGTACCACGGTGAGTTCGTCTCGTTCGATCCGATCTGGTCCTGGCCCAAGCCGGTCCAGCAGCCACACCCGCCGGTCCTGGTGGGCGGCACCGGACCCAAGGTGCTCGACCGGGTCCTGTCGTACGGTGAGGTCTGGCTGCCGAACTACGCTCCGGGCGTGCTGGAGCGCGTGCCCGAGCTGTTCCGCCGGGCGGAGGAGCTCGGGAAGTCCGTACGAGTGATGATGATGTCGGTTCCGCCGGACCCGAAGGTGCTTGAGGAGTGCGAGAAGGCCGGGGTCGCGCGGGTCATGCCGTGGCTGCCCTCGGCCGGGCTCGCCCGCATAGAGGGGGAGATGGACGCCTTCGAGAAGGCGCTGGCCGACCTGCACGGCGAGTGATCCCTTTCCGGGGTGCGCCCGTGCCAGGGTTTCCCCTTATTCACGCGCTGTGGTCGCTAAGTTGATTCGGGCCAGATGTGGTCTGGGCCATGGTTAGCCTTGGAAGCATCTTCTAGAATATGGTTCTGCCACGTCTTGGGGCCGAACCGCACGGAGGGTGTTATGGCGATCGGGTTGAGCGAGGAGCACGAGGCGCTCCGCGAGTCCGTGAGCGGCTGGGCGGAGCGCAACATTCCCGCCGAGGTCGTCCGTTCGGCCGTCGGCGCGGACACCGAGGAGCGGCCCGCCTTCTGGGCCGGCCTCGCCGACCAGGGCCTGCTCGGCCTGCACCTGCCCGAAGAGTACGGCGGGAGCGGCTTCGGCCTGCTGGAGACCGCCGTGGCCGTCGAGGCGCTCGGCGAGCGCATGGCCCCCGGCCCGTACGTCCCGACCGTGCTCGCGTCCGCGGTGATCCTCGCCTCCGACGGCAAGGCCCGCGCCGAGCTCCTGCCCGGCCTCGCCGAGGGCGCGCTGACGGGTGCCGTCGCGTTCACCGGCACGCTGACCGGCAACCGCGACGACGACGGCGTCCTGACCGTCAGCGGCACGGCCGAGCCCGTGCTCGGCGCCGCACTCGCCGACGTGTTCGTGCTCCCGGTGAGCACCGATCGGGGCCAGGAGTGGGTGGCCCTTTCCAGAGACAGCGTGACCGTCACCCCGCTCAAGAGCCTCGACCTCACCAGGGGCGTGGCCAAGGTGGAGGCCGGTTCGGTGAGCGTGCCCGGCGAGCGGGTGCTCGACGGGCTGACGGGCGCCCAGGTCCGCGAGCTGGGTGCGATCGTGCTCGGCGCGGAGGCGGCGGGCGTCGCCTCGTGGTGCGTGCGCGCCGCCTCCGACTACGCCAAGGTGCGGGTGCAGTTCGGCCGTCCGATCGGCCAGTTCCAGGGCATCAAGCACAAGGCGGCCCGGATGCTCGTCGCGCTGGAGCAGGCCCGCGCCACCGTCTGGGACGCCACCCGCGCGAGCGGCGACGAGCTCGGCTACGCCGCCGCGATCGCCGGTGTCATGGCCCCCGACGCCGCCGTGCAGTGCGCCAAGGACGCCATCCAGACCTTCGGCGGCATCGGCTACACCTTCGAGCACGACGCCCACCTGTACTTCCGCCGCGCGCTGACCCTCCGCGCGCTGCTCGGCCCGTCGGCCGAGTGGGCCGAGTCCGTGGCGTCGCACGCCCTGTCCGGCGTCGCCCGCGAGATGGAGCTCGACCTTCCCGAGGACGCCGAGGCGCTGCGCTCGTCCCTTCGCGAGGAGATCGCCGAGATCGCCACGCTGGAGGGCAAGGAGCAGAAGCGCGCGCTCGCCGGCAAGGGCTTCGTGATGCCCCACCTGCCGGCGCCGTGGGGCCGTGGGTCTTCGCCGCTGGAGCAGGTGCTCATCCACCAGGAGCTGAAGGCCGCGCGCGTACGGCTGCCACAGATGATCATCGGAGCCTGGGTCGTGCCCTCCATCGCGGCGTACGGCACCACCGAGCAGCAGGAGCGGTTCCTGCCGCCCACGCTCGCCGGAGAGCTGATCTGGTGTCAGCTCTTCAGCGAGCCGGGCGCGGGCTCCGACCTCGCCTCGCTGCAGATGAAGGCCGAGCGCGTGGAAGGCGGCTGGAAGCTCAACGGGCAGAAGATCTGGACCTCCGTCGCGCACGTCGCCGAGTGGGGCATCTGCATCGCCCGCACGGACACCTCCAAGCCCAAGCACGACGGCATCACCTACTTCGTCGTGGACATGAAGGCCCCCGGCGTGACCGTGCGGCCCCTGACCGAGATGACCGGCGAGAACCTCTTCAACGAGGTCTTCTTCGACGATGTCTTCGTCCCGGACGACCTGGTCGTGGGCGAGATCAACGAGGGCTGGCGGGTCGCGCGCAACACCCTGTCCAACGAGCGGGTGTCCCTGTCGTCCGGTTCCGGCGGCACGGGCTCCTCGGTCACCGACCTGCTCGGCCTGGCGTCCCGGCTCGGCCGCGACCTGACGGCGGTCGAGCGGCAGGAGCTGGCCCGCGTGGTCTGCGAGGGCCACTCGATCAACGCCCTGAGCATGCGGGTCACGTTGAAGCAGCTCGCGGGGTCCGAGCCGGGCGCGGACGCCTCGGTGCGCAAGCTCCTGTCGACCTCGCACGCGCAGCACGTGTCCGAATGCGCGGTCACCCTGCTCGGCGCCTCGGCCACGGTGGCCGCCGACATGAAGCTGGGCGACGCCGGCTACTGGAACCGCGCGGTCCTCGCCACGCGCGCGATGACCATCTACGGTGGCACGACCGAGGTCCAGCTCAACATCATCGCCGAACGCATGCTCGGCCTCCCCCGCGACCCGGAACCCGGCAAATAGCCAGATGACCGTCCGGTAGCTTTGCGGCATCACGGTGCCTGGCGACCGGGGGTGGTACGAGGCCATGCGCGCTCACCGCTTGGTGCGGGCGGCGCCCGCGCTCGCGGGGCTGGTCGTGGGGCTGCTCGCCCTCGGGCCCGCGCTCGGGCGCGGGTTCGTGCTGCGGTACGACATGGTCTTCGTGCCCGGTCCGCCGCTGCGCCTCGATCCCGGCGGGTTCCCGCGTGCCGTGCCGAGTGACCAGGTCGTCGCGCTGCTGTCGTCGGTGCTCCCGGCGCAGGCCGTGCAGAAGCTGATCCTGCTCGCGATCTTCGTGCTGGCCGGGTCGGGGGCGGCGGCGCTGGTGCCGGGGGACCGGCTGGTGGCCCGGCTGGCCGCGGCGGTGTTCTACGCGTGGAACGCCTACCTCGCGCAGCGGTTGCTGCTCGGCCAGTGGGCGCTGCTGCTCGGGTTCGCCGGCCTGCCGTGGGCGGTCAGGGCGGCGGCCAGAGGCGGGCCGTGGCGGCTCGCCCTGGCGCTGGTCCCGGCCGCCGCCGGCGGCTTCCAGGCCATGCTCGTGTCGGTCCTCGCCGTACTCCCCGTGGCCGCCACCCGGGCCCTGCCCGTCCCGGCCGGTGGCTCGTCCCTGGTGGTGCCTGTGCCGGTCGGCGGTTCGTCGCCGGTAGTGACCGTGCCGGTCGCGGGCCCGTCGCGGCGGCTTCGCGGGACCTTGGAGGCTCTGGCCGTACTGGCGGTGCTGAGCCTGCCGTGGGCGGTCCCCGCGCTGCTCAGCCACGCCGTGACCGACCCCGCCGGGGTGGACGCCTTCGCGCCGAGGGCCGACGGGCCGTTCGGCACCCTGGGCAGCCTGCTCAGCCTCGGCGGCATCTGGAACGCCCAGGCGGTCGTTCCCGGCCAGGCCGCCTGGGTGCTCGCGACCGCCCGCCTGCTCCTCGCCGTGGTGGCCGTCGTCACCTTCGTCCGTCTTCTCCGGACCGAAGCGCCCTACTGGAGGGGCCTGCTCATCGCCGCGTCGGCCGGGTTGGTGATCGCGCTGGCCGGGGCGTACGCGCCGGGGGTCCTCAAGGGGCTGATCGGGCTGTGGCCGGGGTTCGGGCCGCTTCGGGACGGGCAGCTCTACGTCGCTCCCCTGGTGCTGGTCCAGGCCGTCGGGTTCGGGGTGGCCGTGGGCCGGCTGTCCCGCCCGGATGACCGTGTCCGAGGGGTGGCCGTGGGCCATCTGCCCCGCCTGGACGACCGTGTCCGAGGGGTGGCACGCGCCGATGCCCGTGCCCGCAGGGCGGCGGTGCTCGTGCCTGCCGTCGTCGGCGTGCTGGTGCCGGTGCTCGTCCTGCCCACGTTCGCCTGGGGGGCCTCGGGGCGGCTGGCGGCGGTGGAGTACCCGGACGACTGGCGGCGCGTGCAGGCGATCGTGAACGGCGACCCCCGGCCGGGGGCGCTGATCTCGCTGCCATGGGGCGCCCACCGGGCGTTCGCGTGGAACGGTGGCCGGGTGATCCTGGACCCCGCCACCAAGTCGTTCGCCCGGCGGGTCGTCTGGGACGACGCGCTCGTCGTCGGCCTGGCAGCCGGGCGGCCGCTCCGCGTCGCCGGGGAGGATCTCCTGGCCAGGCGCGTCGGGGCGGCCATCGGGACGCGCGGCGGCGCCTTGACCTCGGTGCTCAGGGCGGCCGGCATACGGTACGTGCTCATCGTGGGACAGGACGAGAACGCGTTCCGCTCACGGCTGCCCGGCGCCACCTCGGTCTACGTGGGCCGTCAGGTGCTCCTGCTTCGACTGTGACCCAGTGAAGGTGCGGCCAGGCAGGCATACTGGACGGTAAGTCCATTTATTACGTTTTGACCAAGCTGCTGGCTTAGAACCTGTATCACGTTCTACTCTCGGTAGGCCCACAGCGTCCGCACTTTGGAGGGAGAAGCCCAATGGTGCGAGTGCTCGCCGCTCTCGTCGTTGGGGTGGTTCTGGCGATCGGCGCGTCCGTCAGCGTCGTCAACGTTGTCGCCCCCAGCCCTCAGCCGCCCAACAAGCCGTTGTACAACTACGGCAACAGATGATCTTTCACGGGCGGGTCTCACACGTCGATCGGTGAGCCCGTCCGGTTCCACGTCGGATGAGCACGAAGCGCGGCTTCGCCGTGCCCGAAACCATCCGGCGTGATCATGCCCATGCTCGAAACCACGCCCGAGCACGCGCGGCAGCCAGGGGGGTTCGAGACACAGAAGGAGTGGCCGTGGTCGCACAGCAGGCGGGCCGGGCTCCCCACGATCCCGGCGACGTGCCCGTACCTCCAACCGGGCCCATCGGCCCGCCGCGCCTCACGGTGGAGACGGCGCACGCTCCTGACCGGTTTCTCCAGGGCGTCCGGGTCGCGGTGCTGAACTTCCGGGAGCCGCTGCAGTCGGTCGCCGGAGGGGCGGAGGAGTACGCCTGGCAGGTCGGCCGGTACCTGGTCGGCCAGGGCGCCTCGGTGCACTTCCTGACGAGCCGCGAGCCGGGGCAGCCAGGCGGCGAGCGGCGTGAGGGCATCGAGCTGCGGCGCATGGGCAACCGCTACCTGGTCTACCTGCTGGTACCCCTCTGGCTCCTGCTGCGCCGCCGCCGCTTCGACGTGGTCGTCGACTGCATGAACGGCATCCCGTTCTTCGCTCCGCTGGTGGCCGGCAGGCGCACGAGCGTCATCTCCCTGGTCCACCACGTACACGACCGCCAGTTCTACGCGTTCTTCCCCCGCTGGCTCGCCCGCGCCGGCTGCTTCGTCGAGGGGCCGGTCGCGCGGCTGCTCTACCGCCACTGCACCACCGTGACGGTGTCGGAGTCCTCGCGTACCGAGCTGCGTGACAAGCTCGGCTGGCTCGCGCCCATCGAGGTCATCCCCAACGGCAGCCCCGTCGCGCGCCCGGTGGCCTCCGGCGTCGGCGGCGAGGAGGTCGCGGGGGACCCGGTCGTCGCCTACCTCGGACGCCTGGTCGGCCACAAGCGCGTCGAACGCGTCGTGGAACTGGTGGCCGAGCTGGGGGAGACCTGGCCTGACCTGCACGTCCACGTGATCGGACGCGGCCCGGAGTACGTACCGCTGGCGCGCAGGGCCGCCGCGCTCGGGGTGACCGGCAGGGTCAGCCTGCACGGCTTCCTCGCCGAGCCGGAGAAGAACGCGGTGCTCGGCGCCGCGCGGCTCAACGTCACGGCGTCGGAGTTCGAGGGATGGGGGCTCACGGTCATCGAGGCCGCCGCCCTCGGCGTGCCCACCGTCGCCTACGACGTGGCGGGCCTGCGCGACTCGGTGCGGCACGGCGTCACCGGCTGGCTCGTCCAGGAGGGCGAGTCGCTGGCCGACGTGGTGGACCGGGCACTGAAGGAGCTGGAGGACCCCGCGAGGCGCGCGGAGATCCAGCAGGCGTGCCGCGGCTGGGCGGCGGAGTTCTCGTGGGGAAGGACGGGCGCTAGGATGACCGGACTCATCACGGCCGAACTTGAGCAAAAGGGGCACGTTCGTTCCCTGGGTCTCCGTCTTGCCACAGGTGAGAGCCATATCCCCTGAACCCCGGCCAAGGGTACGTTTTGACCGCTGATGCCTGGTTCCGCCGTCTGACGACCGGCCGTGCCGGGCCCGATGCCCCGGGATCCCGGCTGCGCCGGCGGCTCCGCCTGCTGGCGGGCTGCCTGCTCCTTGGGGCGATCGCCTTCAACACCTCGCCGGGCGAGGTCATCGCCGAGACCAAGCTCGACATGGCGGTCAACCCGATCGGCTTCCTGGAACGTGCCGCCCACCTGTGGGACGACGCCTTCTTCGGGCACCTGCAGAACCAGGCGTACGGCTACCTGTTCCCGATGGGGCCGTTCTACGCCCTGTTCCGCTGGCTCGACATGCCTCCGTGGAACATCCAGCGGCTGTGGATGACGCTGGTGCTGTGCGCGGCGTTCCTCGGGGCCGAGAGGGTCGCGCGTGCGCTGCGTATCGGCACGCCCGACACCAGGATCCTCGCCGGGCTGGTCTACGCGCTCGCGCCGCACGCGCTGGCGCTCATCGGCGTCAACTCCTCGGAGTTCCAGCCCAGCGCCGTGCTGCCGTGGATCCTGCTGCCGCTCGTGCGCGGGGCCGAGGAGAGCGTCAGCCCGCGCCGCGCCGCCGCGCTCTCGGCCCTCGCGTTCCTGTTCGCCGGGGGCATCAACGCCGCCGCCGAGCTGGCCGTGCTCGTCGTGCCGTTCCTCTACCTGCTCACCCGCCGCGGCGGCCCGCGCAGGCGGCGGCTGCTGGCCTGGTGGCTCGTCTGCGTCGCGGCCGTGTCGATGTGGTGGCTCGTCCCGCTCGTGTTGCTCGGCCGCTACATCTTCTCCTTCCTGCCGTTCATCGAGACCGCCGCCGCGACCACGGGCGTGACGTCCCTGCTGAACACGCTGCGCGGCACGTCGAGCTGGATCTCCTTCCTTCCGGTGGACGGCAGGCCGTGGCTGCCCGCCGCCTACGACCAGGCGACCCAGCCGTGGCTGGTCGTCGTGACCGCCGCCGTCGCCGCGCTGGGCCTCGCGGGGCTGGTCCGCGGGTCCACGCCAGAGCGCACGTTCCTCGTGCTCTGCGTGCTCGCCGGGGTGGTGATCGTCACCGCCGGGCACGCCGACGCGCTCACCTTCCCGTGGGCGGCGCAGTTCAGAGCCCTGCTCGACGGCCCGCTCGCCCCCTTCCGCAACCTGCACAAGTTCGACGCGCTGCTGCGGCTGCCGCTCGCCCTCGGCCTGGCCGCCCTGCCGGCGCTGCGCCCGGAGGTGACGCGGCTGCGGCTGGCCGCCGTGAGCGCGGGCCTCGCCGGGCTCGCCGTGCTGCCCGTCGCCACCTCCGGGATCACCCCCGCGGGGGCCTTCACCGATCTGCCCACCTACTGGCGCGACGCGGCCACCTGGCTGAACGGCAACACCGGCCAGGGCATGGTGCTCGCCGTCCCCGGCTCCAAGCGCGGCGAGTATCTGTGGGGCCGTCCGCTCGACGAGCCGATGCAGTCACTGCTGACCGTGCGCTGGGCCACGCACTCGAACGTGCCGTGGGGCTCCGCCGGGCTGGCACGCCTGCTCCAGGCGGTCGACGAGCGCTTCTCCGACGGCGAAGGCTCAGAAGGCCTCACCCTCACCCTGCGCCGCATCGGGGTGAAGTACCTGCTCGTCCGCAACGACCTGGCCCGCGACACCATCGGCTCGGCGTGGCCGGCCCGCGTCCACCAGACCATCGAGGACTCCACGGGGCTGGTGCGGGTCGCCCAGTTCGGCCCCCTGGTCGGCCAGATCTCCAGCCCCACGGCCTCGAACTGGTTCGACCAGGCATATCCCGCCCTGGAGGTCTACGCGGTACCCGATCCCGCGCCGGTCGCGGGCACCGTGCCGGCCGATTCCACGATGCGGATGGCGGGCGCCCCCGAGGGCGTGCTCGACATGGCGGAGCAGGGGGTGCTGAAGGACGACTCCCCGGTCCTGGTGGGAGACGAGCCGGGCGCCTCGTCGGTGCCCGCCAGGAAGACCGTGGTCACTGACACCCTGCGCAGGCGGCAGATGGTCTTCGGCGACCTCCGGCGGAGCGCGGGGCCGACGCTCCCCGAGGGCGGGAAGCTGAACGCCACCACCGACCTGCTGGACCCGGCCTGGGCCTCCGCCACATCCTCCGCGCGTTATCTCGGGATCGACGACGTCCTCGCGTCCTCCTCGGACGCGAACATCACGGCCGCGGCGGGGGAGCGGGATCCCGGCCGCCTGCCGTTCGCCGCCTTCGACGGGGACGCGCGCACCGGATGGCGGTCGGACGGGTGGAACGGCGCGCTCGGCGAGTGGATGGAGGCGAAATTCGTCGAGCCGGTGCCGATGAAGGAGATCACGATCGCGTTCGACCAGGGCGCGATCGGACCGCCCGTCGCCGAGGTCGAGCTCTCGACCGCGGCGGGGACGCGGCGTGTGCCCGTACGGGAGACCGCCGATCCGCAGTTGTTCGCCCCTGTTCCTGGGGAGACGACCTGGCTGCGCATCCGGGTCACCAAGCTGGCGTACCAGCCGAAGAGCGCCTTCGGCAGCCGGGTGGGCATCAGCGAGGTCGCCATTCCGGGGGTACGGCCGACGCGGGCGATCGCGGCCCCCGGGCTGCCCGGAGGCGGCGACGCGGGGACGGTGATGCTGACCTCGAAGGGCAAGGCCCCGGCCTGCATGCGCGGCTCGTCCGCCTGGGCCTGCTCGCGGCGGCTGGAGATCGTCGGCGAGGACGGCTACGGCTTCCAGCGGCTGTTCGCGGTCGACTCCAACCAGACGCGCACGCTGAGCGGTACGGCCGTGCTCACCGACCCGAGGTCGGCCGACCTGCTCACCACGCTGCCGAACGCCTACCCGCACGTGACCGCGTCCTCGACCATCACCGACCACCCGGCCGCGCTCGGGCGCTCGGCCATGGATGGCGACGAGAAGACGCTCTGGTACGCCCAGCCGTTCGACCGCCACCCCACGCTCTCGATCGACCTCGGCAGGCCCCGGAAGTTCTCCCAGGTCAAGGTGCTGTTCCCCGACTCCTTCCTCGGCAAGCCTCCGGTGAAGATCACCATCCGCACGGGATCGCGCACCGTCCAGGCGTGGATCGGCGGCGACGGGCGTGTGGCGTTCCCCGAGCTCACGACCCGGCGGCTCAGCATCGAGTTCACCGCTCCGGCCTCGCGGTCCATCGAGGTCGCCGAGATCGCCATCCCGGGGGTCGAGCCGCTCGGCCAGCTCGGCGGATTCCCGCTCCGGCTGCCCTGCGGGTACGGTCCCACCCTTGAGGTCGACGGCGACACCGTGCCGACCCGCATCGTCGGCGGCACGCTCAACGACGTGCTGAACGGCCGTCCCCTGACCTACGCCGGGTGCGCGCCGGTGCGGCTCATCCCGGGGATGACCTGGGTCGGCGCGCCGTTCACCGACGCGTTCAGGGTCAGGTCGGCGGTCCTTCGCGGGGAGTCGGCCGCAGACGACGGCACCACCAGGATCCAGCCCGCCCGCGTCGAGAGCTGGGGGCCCGAGGAGCGGCGGCTGGCCGTCTCCACGAGCGAGGGCTCCTACCTGACCGTCGGCGAGAACTACAACCCCGGCTGGAACGCCTACCTGAAGGGCGCGCGGCTCAGGCCCGTACGCCTCGACGGGTGGAGGCAGGCGTGGATCCTGCCTCCGGGCACAGGGACGGTGGTGCTCCGGTACGAGCCGGACGCGACGTACCGGGTGGCGCTGCTGGCCGGGCTCGCGCTCGTGCTGGGCGTCGCCGCGCTGGCCCTGATCCGCGCGAGGCCCGGCCGCCGCCCGCCGAAGGCGGGCGTGGGACGGATCAAGGGCCGCTGGGTCTGGCCCGCCGCGCCGCTGGCCGGCCTGTGGATCGGCGGGCTCCCCGGCGCGGCGGTCCTGTCGGTGCTGACGCTCGTGGGCCTGTGGCTTCCGCGCGTGCTCGCCGCCCAGCACGCCGGCGGCAGCCGGGCCAGGCGCGCCGCCCGCGTCGCGCTGTCCCCCTGGGTGCCAGCGTGGGCGCTGGTCCTGGCCGGGCTGAGCGCGGCGGTGGGCACCGCGTACCAGGTCACGCCGCTGACCGGCCTGGTTCCCCAGCTCTGCTGCCTGGTGGTGGTCGCCCGGCTGCTGGCCGCCGTGCCCTCCCTGGACCCTGCCCCGCCCCCGGCGCCCGCCCCGAGGCACCGCGAGGCCACGCTGACGGAGGTGGGCGGGTGACCCGCGAGCAACTGCTTCGGACCATCCCGTACGTCGTGGTGGCGTTCCTGGTGACGATGGCGGTGCTGCTGCGGTACTACGTCTACGGCACCAGCCTGACGCTGCCCCTGGAACAGCGCAGGACCACCCACCTGACCGCCCCGTCGGCCACCTACCTCGACACCGCGACCTTCCAGGTCCGTACGGGCGTGCCCGTGACCGACACGGTCTCGCTGTACGGCGACCCGGTGGCGGGGGACGCGCGCACCGCGGTCTGGGTGGAGTTCTCGTCGCTGGAGACCGGATACGGCCAGCGGATCGACTACCACGAGCGCCGGGCGGCCTTCGACCGGCGCACCGGGCTGGCCGTCGCCTGCTGCGACGCCTACATCGACGACGACACGGCCGTGCGGCAGACGGGCCTGGCGTTCCGGTTGCCGCACGGGGCGGAGCCGCGCGGGTACCCGATCTTCGACACTGTTCTCAAGCGCCAGGTCACGCTGCGGTACGAGGGCGAGGAGACCGTCGAGGGCCTGCCGGCCTACCGCTACTCCTACACCGTCGGCCCGGCCAAGGTGGAGGACCTGCCCGACCAGGTGCCGGGCAAGGTGCTCGGCCTGCCCGAGTGGAAGCTCGTCAGCGTGGCAAGGTACGTGCGGATCACCAGGACGATGTGGGTCGAGCCGGAGAGCGGCCTGCCGGTCCGTACGCGGGAGCAGCGGGTGGACACCCTGCGCACCCCCGACCAGGTGGACCGCGTGGTGAGCTTCCGTGCCGACCTCACCACCGAGCCGGGGGACGTGGACGCCCAGGTGGGCGAGGCCGCGGGGTTCCGGCGGTGGGCGATCCTGATCCGGGACGTGCTCCCGGTCGGCTGCCTCGCGCTCGCGGCCGCGGTCATCCTGGTCGTGGTGGCCGTGCGCCTGCGCCCGCGCCGCCGCCCGAAGGCGGAGGGGTCAGCGACGGCGCAGGACGAGCAGGAGGTTCCAGGTCACGATCTCGCGGACGCCGGGTAGCCGGAGCACGCCGGTGGCCCATTCGGGGTGGTAGCGGGGCCGGGCGTCCAGCACCTCGGCGTCCGTGCGCGACCTGGCCCAGCGGAGGGCGGCGGCCACCGACACCGGGTACAGGCTCTCGCCGTAGAGGTTCTTGGGGCGGTGGCCCTGGCGGCCGGTGTAGCGGCGCGCGGCGCGGTGGCCGCCCAGGTAGTGCCAGGGGGAGGTCTCGTGGCCGCCCCAGGGCGAGAGCCAGTTGGTGAACGACAGGTAGACCACCCCGCCCGGCCGGGTGACCCGCACCATCTCGGCCGCCATGCGCCAGGGGTCGGGCACGTGCTCCAGCACGTTGGAGGAGAAGCAGACGTCCACCGAGGCGTCGCGCAGCGGGATGTCGAGCGCGCTCCCGAGCACCGCGCCCTCGGGGACGGCGCCGTCCCTGGCCATCATCTCCCCGGCGTCGCAGTCGACGCACAGCGTCCTCGCGCCGTACGCCCGCAGCACCTCGGTGAAGTACCCGGGCCCGCCGCCCACGTCGGCCACCAGCGCGCCCGGCAGGCCGGTGTAGGTGGCGAGCTGGGCGGCCGTGTCGCGGGCGAGCATGCCGTAGAAGAAGTCGGGATCCGTCTGCTCCTTGCGGAAGGCCGACAGCAGCCGGACCGACCGGCCGAGCGTGGCGCGGAACGGCGCGTTCGAGGTCTCCACGTCTGCTTCCCTTCACGGGAGTGTTCGGGTGCCCGGGAGCATAACACCGCGTTGCGCCGGGTTTGCGGGGCTCATAGGGTGTTCGTTACTCGGGGGTAGCAACCGGCGCGTGATCGGAGGGACCGTTGCCGCAGACCGCGGAGGTCGAGCAGCCGGAGCGGCCGACCGTACGCATCGCCTACCCGAGGTGGATGGCGCCCCTGGCGAACCCCGTGCTGATCCTCGGCACGCTGCTCGTGCTCGCGTCGACGGGCCTGCGCGTCCCGATCCTGCGCGGTGCCTACTTCATCGAGGACGACCTGCTGTTCGTCGGCGACGCCTACGAGCACGAGTTGACCTTCGACTTCCTGTTCCGCGTCCACAAGGGCCATCTGATGCCCGGAGCGCTCGGGCTGACGTGGGTGGAGTCCCGGCTCGCCGCCTATGACTGGCTGCTGGTCGCCTCGGTGACGCTCGTCCTGCAGGCGCTGGTCGCGGTGCTGATGTTCCGCCTGCTGTGGTCGCTTTTCGGCCCCCGCATGGGCATCCTGCTGCCGCTCGCGGTGTACCTGTTCTGCCCGCTCACCATCCCGGCCTTCAGTTGGTGGTCGGCGGCGCTCAACGCCGTCCCGCTGCAACTCGCGATGGTGCTCGCGCTTGCGGCGCAGCTCCGCCACGCGCGCGGCGAGGGGACCAGGCACGCCTGGAAGGCCCTTGGCTGGGTCGTGTTCGGCATTGCTTTCAGCACCAAGGGCGTCTTCGTTCCGCTGCTGCTGTTCGCCCTGACCACCGCCTACCTGCGGGTGGACGGGACCGGGTGGTTCACCTCCGTGGCGCGGGAGCTCCGCGGGCACTGGCGGCTGTGGGGGGTCCACGTCCTGCTCATGGGCGGCTACACGGCCCTGTACCTGTCGCGCCAGTACACCGCGCCGGGGGAGGGGGCGGCGGTCCCGAAGCCGGGCGTCGCCGCCGACCTGCTCGGGACGCTGCTCGGACGCACCCTGCCCACCGGCGTGGTCGGCGGCCCGCTGTCGTGGGGTCCGGTGCCGTCCACGGGCGGCATGGCCGATCCCTCCACGCTCCTGGTCGCCGCCGCCTGGACGGCGCTCGCCGTCCTGGTGGGCGCCACCCTGCTCTACCGCCGCCGGGCGGCGCGCGCTTGGCTCGTCGTCGCGGTGTACGTCGTGGCCGTGGACGCCGTCCCCACGGTGATCGCCCGGGGCACCGCGCTCGGGCTGGTCGGGGCCGAGACCCGCTACGTGGCCGACGCCGTCGTGGTGTTCGCCGTCTGCCTCGGCCTCGCGCTGCTGCCGTCGCGCGGTGAGCCCGACCCCTACCGCAGGCCCCTCCCGGCCGGCACCGTCGTCCCGCTCGTGACGGGGCTGGCCGCCGGAGCGTACCTGACCATGTCGGTGGTCTCCATCGAGAACTTCCGGCAGACCCTGTCCGGTGAGCTCGTACGGACCTACCTCGGCAACGTGCGGGCGGCGCTGGCCAAGGCCCCGGCCGACACCGTGATCTTCTCGCGTCCGGTGCCCGACTCCATCGTGCTGCCCTGGAACGGCAGCCGCCGTCTGAGCCACCACCTGCTCGCCCCGCTGGCCTCTCCGGCGCTCCGCGCCCGGATGCGCGTGCCCGAGCCCTCCGACCAGGCCATGGTGTTCGACGACAGCGGCAAGCTGGTCCCGGTGAGCGTCAGGGCCGACTTCGCCCAGGTTCCTCCCCCGAAGAAGAAGTGCCTGCCCACGCTGGACGGCGCGGTCTACTACCCGGAGGCGGTCAGCTGGGGCGGGCCGGACGGGGTGGCGGGCCTGGCCTACTCGGCCGAGCGGCCGACCTCGGTCTCCATCGAGGTCAGCGGTCAGAGCCAGCAGCTCAACCTGACGGCCACCCCGGGCCGGCTGCTGCACTTCCCGATCCTGACCCCGGGCAGGGGCCTGCTTCTGCGGATCGACGACCCCTCGGCGGACGTCTGCCTCAAGGGGTTCGCCCTTGGGGCGGCGGTTCCTGTGAACGGGCGCTGAGGGCGGAGGGCCGCAGGAAGCGGGCCAGCCCGCGCGCCGGCTCCTCGATGTACTTGTAGGTCAGTGCCGCGAGGCCGATCGTCAGCGCGCCGACCACCAGGAGGTTGCCCGCGAAGTTCCCCGAGAACGGCTGCTGCTCGCTGAGGTCATACCACAGGTAGAGCGCGATGAACTGCCACAGGAAGATCCCGTAGGAGATGCGCCCGAAGTAGCGCATCACGGGGTTGCCGAGCAGGCGGGCCACGGGGGCGTCGCCGTGTGACAGCGTGGCGCACGGCGCCACCAGGCACAGGGCGATCGTGCTGTAGAGGGCCAGCTCGAACACGCCGCTCCAGACCCCGTCGACGCCGGAGAACCGGGGACCGGTCACCGGGGACGCCGCGACCGCGTAGGCGAGGCCGGCCACCGCCCACAGTGTTCCCGGCGAGGCGTTCACGGCGCGGACCAGCCGCGCGGCCGGGCCGTCCTGCTCGCGGCGCGCCCACACCGACACCACGGCCAGCGCCATGCCGGGCGCGAAGAACGTCAGCGCGCGCGGGAGCCAGGTGTTCATGTAGGGCCGGTAGTCGGGGTAGTAGCTCAGGACGGTCCACAGGTAGGAGACCGCGGCGAGCGCGGCGAGGCCCAGCAGCAGGCGCCTCGCCCGGCGACCGGCGTCGCCTCCGCCCCGGCGCGCGAACCACGCGAGCCCCGCGGCGAGCAGCGGCAGCACCAGGTAGAACGCCACCTCCACGCACAGGCTCCACATCTGGGCGAGCCCCTTCGGGCCGAGGCCGAACCACCAGGGGTCGGTCTCGTAGTTCTGGGCCAGGAACACCATCTGCAGCCACGTCTTGGTGTCGCCGAGGTGGTCGCGGGACCACAGCAGCAAGGCGATGACCACGACGAGCCAGTAGGCGGGCAGGATGCGCAGCGCCCGCTTGACCAGGTACGTCCGGGTGCCCGGCCACCTGGTCCCGTCCACCACTGCCCTGGCGTAGGGGCGGTAGAGGAGCAGCCCGGAGAGCGTGAAGAAGATGGGCACCGCCACGTCGCCGCGAGACAGCAGGGCGGCGAAGAAGTTGTTCTGAAGCGCGGTGGCAGACTCGATGGCGACGTGGAAGATCAGGACCGCGAAGGCGGCGACGGCCCGCATCCCGTCGAGCGCGTCGAGGTGCCCGGAGGGCGACGGCGGCCCATCGGGCGGTCGCTTCCCGGGCTCCGGTGGCGTCGCAGGGGTCCCGGGTTCCGGAGACGTCCCGGGTTCCGGTGGCGTCGGAGGCGTCTCGGGTTCCGGCTCGCGGGTCGCGGCGACGGTGGACGCCGAGGGACCGGTGCCCGGCGCGTCGCTGGAGCCCAACCTAGAACCTGTTTCTGTCACTTTTCCGCATCCCTCGTGACTTGGGGTCACTCGCCCAACTAACATATCCCGAAATAGAACTTTGTTTTAGGACATATCGCCGCGATTACCCTCGCGCGTACCGTCACCAGTTGTCGAGAGTAAGTACATTCCCGTCGTCCGGGTACAAGCCCGGTCCGACGGGCACCCCCAGGAGGAGCGATGGGCCGCGTCGTCGGAATTGTTCTCTTAGGAGTAGGCACGTTCCTGATCGCGTTGGCACCACTCGTGAGGTTCCAGGTCGCAGGACAGCTCATCGCCGCCCCGGCCGATCAGTACGGCATCACCAAGCTGACCGCCGACAACGCACAGTACTTCAGCGTCGGTGACTTGAAGGTACTCACCGGGACCTTGGACATCACCGTCACCACCCGGGGTGACGTGACGGACTCCACGGACGACAAGGTCGTCTGGGACCAGTTCACCTCGGTCAGCGACGTGACCAACAACAGGCCCGGCATCTCGATGACGGAGTTCCGCAGCGCGTTCAACAAGTACACGGGTGCGGCGGTCAACTGCTGCGGTGCCAGCATCGACAAGCAGCCGGTGAAGCTGGACGGGCAGATCTTCCTGTTCCCGTTCGGCGCGGAGAAGAAGACCTACAAGGTGTTCAACTCCAGCACCGGCGCCGCCTACGACGCCACGTTCGACGGCGAGGACGTCGTCAACGGGCTGCCGGTCTACAGGTACGTGCAGCAGGTGCCCGCCACCAAGATCCAGACGCTGACCGCCCCCGCCTCCGTGATGGGCATCGACGAGGCCGGAGACGTGCAGCTCGGCCGCTGGTACGACGGCACGGTCACGTTCTGGGTCGAGCCGGCGAGCGGCGTGCCGGTCAGGCAGGAGCAGCGGCGTCACGAGGTGCTCAAGACCGACGACGGCGTCGAGCGCAAGCCGGCCCTGATCGCCACCGCGAAGTACACCCCGGAGACCACCGACGAGCTGGTGAAGAAGGCGATCGAGTCCAGGGACCAGATCGGCCTGATCAAGACCACGATCCCGATCGTCCTGCTCGTCGCCGGGCTGCTGTCGCTCCTCGCCGGGGCGTTCCTCGTCGTCCGGGGCCGTCCGGTGTCGCGGCGCGGGAGCGCCGGGGCTTCGTGACCTCCGGGCGAACGGACGTACGGCCGTCGGACACCGTTCCGGCGGCCGTGGGCGTGGGGGCGCGGATCCGGGGATTCGCGCGCGCGTGCCGTCCCCGCCAGTGGCTGAAGAACTTCCTGGTCTTCGCCGCCCCGGCCGCCGCCGGGGTGCTGACCACCCCGTCCGGCCTGCTCGACGCCATGGTGGCGTTCGTGGCGTTCTGCATGGCGGCCAGCGGCGCGTACCTGCTCAACGACGCCGCGGACGCCGAGGCCGACCGCCGCCACCCGCGCAAGCGCCTGCGTCCCATCGCCGCCGGAATCGTGCCGGTACGGGCGGCGCGGGTGGCCGGGGCGCTGTTCATCGTGGCGGCGCCCGGGTTCGCGTTCCTCGCCGGTGGCTGGAAGCTGCCGGCGGTCGTGGCCGGGTACCTCGTCCTGACCCTCTCCTACACCTACTGGCTCAAGCACGAGGTGGTCGTCGACCTCGTCGCCGTCGCGGCATGCCATGTGATCAGGGCCTTCGCCGGCGCGGTCGCGGTGGGCGTGCCCGTGACGAGCTGGTTCCTGGTGGTGATCTCGCTCGGCTCGCTCCAGGTGGTGGTGGGCAAGCGGGAGGCCGAGGTGCGCAACCAGGGCACGAACGGCACCCGCGCGACCCTGGTCACCTACACCCCGAGCTACCTGGCGCACGTCCGCTCCATGGCCTCAGGGGCGATGATCGTCACGTACTGCCTGTGGGCGCTGCAGATCCACGCGGACACCCTCTATGGTGTGAGCATCGTCCCGTTCGTCCTCATCGTGCTCCGGCACAACCTGTTGGTCGACCGGGGGATCGGGGAGGAGCCGGAAGAGCTCGCGCTGCGCGACCGGCCGCTACAGCTCTACACCGCCCTGCTCGTCGTCCTGCTCGCCGTCGGAATCTACGTGCAATGACCCCACTCGCCGTCGGGATCCCTCTGAGATGACCTTCGCCCTCAGGACTCGTTCGCGATGACCTTCCTGTCCGGCTGGGGGCGCACCGCCCCCACGCCCGCCACGCTCGTCACGCCGCGAACGCCGTCCGAACTGGCCGCCCTGGTCACCGGGGCGCCGTCGCGCGGCCTGATCGCGCGCGGGCTCGGCCGGGCGTACGGCGACGCCGCCCAGAACGCCGGCGGCGTGGTGGTGGACCTCGCGGGGATGGAAGCGCGCTGGTCGCTGGATCCGTCCACGGGCGTGGTGACCGCGACCGCCGGGATGAGCCTGCACGACCTGATGCGCGCGCTCGTCCCGCGCGGATGGTTCGTCCCGGTCACGCCGGGGACCCGGCACGTCACCCTGGGCGGAGCGGTCGCGGCCGACGTACACGGC
The DNA here is from genome assembly GCF_040649355.1 of Sphaerisporangium sp. NPDC049002. Lineage (NCBI taxonomy): Bacteria > Bacillati > Actinomycetota > Actinomycetes > Streptosporangiales > Streptosporangiaceae > Sphaerisporangium > Sphaerisporangium sp. NPDC049002. Next base: position 22,711 of record NZ_JBEZFH010000022.1, read on the forward strand.
AAGAACCACCACGTCGACTCCTCCTTCGGCGCGCACCTGCGGTCGCTGACGCTGGTCACCGCCGACGGGGCGAGCCGCACGCTGGGCCCGGGGGACGAGCTGTTCTGGGCCACAGTCGGCGGCATGGGCCTGACCGGCCTGATCACCGAGGTGAGCTTCGCCTGCGTCCCCGTCGAGACCTCCCGCATGCGCGTGGACGTCGAGCGCACCCGCGACCTCGACCACACGCTGGAGGTCATGACGGCCACCGACGACCGCTACCGCTACACGGTCGCGTGGATCGACCTGCTCGCCCGGGGCCCTCGTATGGGCCGCAGCGTGCTGACGCGAGGCGACCACGCGCGCCGCGACGAGCTCCCCGCCGGGGAGGACCCCCTGGCCTTCGCCCCCGCCTCGCGGCTGCCCGCCCCGCCGTGGGCGCCGAACGGCCTGCTCAACGGGCTGACCGTGCGCGCGTTCAACGAAGCCTGGTACGCCAAGTCGCGCGAGCGGCGGATCATCCAGGACCTCGCCCCCTTCTTCCACCCGCTGGACTTCGTGAACGGATGGAACCGGGTCTACGGCTCGCGGGGGTTCGTGCAGTACCAGTTCGTCGTGCCGTTCGGCGAGGAGGGGACGCTCCGGCGCATCGTGTCCCGCCTGTCGTCGGAGGGGGTGGTGTCCTTCCTGACCGTGCTGAAGCGGTTCGGTGCGGGGACGCCGGGAATGCTGTCCTTCCCTCTGCCGGGCTGGACGCTCGCGCTGGACATCCCGTCGGGGCAGGCGGGTCTGGCCGGGCTGCTGCGGGGGTTCGACGAGTGGGTCGCCGGCGCCGGCGGCCGCCTCTACCTCGCCAAGGACGCGCGGATGCGGGCCGAACTGCTGCCCGTCATGTACCCGCGCCTGCCGGAATGGCGCAAGATACGCGAGAGCGCCGACCCGGGTGAGGTCTTCCGCTCCGACCTGGCAAGGAGACTCGCGCTGTGAACCGAGCGACGTACGGACCCGGATACGAGACTCGCGTTGTGAACCGAGCGACGTACGGACCCGACAAGGAGACCGGCCTGTGAAAAACGCCCTGGGCTCGGTGGACTCGGTGCTGCTGCTCGGCGGGCGCAGCGAGATCGGCCTGGCCATCGTGGAGCGGCTCGTCCGCGACGGGGCCCGTCGGGTCGTGCTGGCCGCGCGCGGCGAGGCGGAGGCCGCGGCCGTACGGCTGAAGGGCCTCGGCGCCGACGTCCGCGTGCTGCACTTCGACGCGACCGAGCCGGAGACACACGAGCAGGTCATCGCCTCCGCCGCCGAGTTCGCCGGTGACCTCGACGTCGTCGTCGCGGCCTTCGGCGTGCTGGGCGACCAGGCCGCCTACGAGGCCGACCCGGTGTCGGCGGCCGCGTCGGTCGCGGTCAACTTCGGCGGGTACGTGTCGGCGGGGCTGTTCGCCGCTCGCCGGCTGCGCGAACAGGGCCACGGCACGCTCGTCGTCCTGTCCTCGGTGGCGGGCGTGCGCGTGCGGCGCGCCAACTTCGTGTACGGGGCGGCCAAGGCGGGCCTGGACGGTTTCGCCCAGGGCCTCGGCGACGCCCTGCACGGCTCCGGTGCCCGCGTGATGGTGGTACGTCCGGGGTTCGTCACCGGGCGCATGACGGCGGGGATGCCGCCCGCGCCCATGGCGACCACCCCGGAGGCGGTCGCGGCCGCCGTCGCAGCCGGTCTGCGCGACGACGCGGAGACCGTCTGGGTCCCGGCCAAGCTCCGCCCGGCCTTCACGGTGATGCGCGCCCTACCCCGCTCACTGTGGCGCCGCATGCCCCGCTAGAACATGTTCTACTATGCGGAGGGCGGCTTGGTTACTCGCCAGTAGACAGCCGCTCTCCAGCGATCTCAGGCGCTTCAAACTAGAACCCGTTACAGGTCCAACAGCGAGCCGTCCTCGGCCCTCGTCCCCTCCAAAAGACCCCTCGGGACTCAGCATCCACCCGCAGGGGCCCTCGATTCCCGACACCCGTTATTCCACTTTCCGGACCAAGCGCGCACTCCCAGTCACGAAAGCACCGGCGCAGCTCCCGAACATCCTCATCGCTCGCACGCATCCAGCCTTCAAGTGCAGCCCCGACAGCACCAGTCGTCACCACGTCGGCTTCGAAGGCGCGACCTGGAGGGCTGGAACGAGATGGCCTTGGGTGTGGATGGGTGATCTGCTGTGTTCCTACCAGGAGGGCCCTGCGCCGGATTGCACAGGGCCCTTTTTATAGCTCGGAAATAACTACTCAGCAGGTCACGGTCTTGTCGTATTCGACGAGCGGCGACCGATACTCAGCCACGGTTCTCTTCTGTCCGATGGCCATCGGAAGACAAGCGCTGTCCGGCGCGTACTTCCAGATGACCTTCACGTTCATGGGGGTTCCGCAGTTGTTGACCAGTTCAACGACGTTGAACGTCTTCACATTTCTTGCGATGCAAGAGGGGGCAGTCGCCGCAGCCATAGCTGACGTGCTGCCCGAGGCTACGATGGCTCCCGCAGCTACAGCTGCGATGGCAACGAAACGCATCTTCTGCCACATGGTATCGATTTCCCTTCAGGAAGTGGGTGAGGACTTTCTCTACGTCCTCAAGGGCGTCCCGCCGTGCGGACACGGGCCGGGCTGCGGTTCTTCAGCCGGTCCCGCCCCGCTGATCATCCGAATTCCCATATTCCGAGTTCAGTTTTGGGCCAAGGGCGCCAAAGTTTTCTTTGGCTCCTGTCATTGGCCTTCTGTCATGCTGAGCCCGGCGATAATGGTTTTCCGGATCCGCGTAGTAATGCTGCCCCGGCGGAACTGTGGCCGCAACACCTTTCGGCCCTGACCAAAAGGGTCCGGCAGGCCCTTGCCGTGCAGGGTGAGAGGAGTCTCGCATGGTGAGACGGTTTGGTGGGTCGCTGCAGTTCACAGCTTGATCGCGTGCGGTGAGGCGGTGGCATGACCTGCGAAGGCTCCATGGCACGGCGGTTCAGAGGGCCAGACCGATCTACCGGAGCCTCGTTGTCCATGCAGTGCGCCTTTTCACCCTGAAGTCGCAGGCCAGGGACTCGAATTGCGTGCGGTACGTGATCGACAAATAGGGAAGCCACTGTTAGAAGGTTGTCGAACAAGAGCAACCTATGCACCAGAGTTCGAGTTGCTGTTCTACCGTGCCACGCTGCCGTTGTCAGCCGTACAAAGAACGCGGTTAGCCGGCATCTTGTACAACGCCAACTCGCCTCATGCCAAGCTCCGGGGACCGGGTGGCGGGCGAATGGTCGGAGCATTCTCGATCATGGAGTTTTTCGGGGAAGTATGATCCTGGAGTGGTGTTTGTGGAGACTATGGCAAGTAGCCTCTATATCGAGAATGATGCGGAAGTGCACCGATATAGCCTAGTATTCGACCAGCTGCGCGCTATGGCACTCGGTCCAGATGAATCACTCGCCGTGATCAGTCGAATTTCCGAGCGCTTGTAGGCCGGCAAGTGAGGGGACGCGGGATGTCGCACGAAGCACCGGGCACGATCACACGCGCTTGGCGCAAGAGCACCTTCAGCTCCGATGTCACACGCGGGATCGGCTCGCCGGGCTGCTCCTGTGGTCGCAGGGGGCGGAGCGGGTGCGGTCGGTGGGTTAGGCGATAGCTGGTCGTCTTCGGGTCGCTGGGCGCTGTACGGCCCTCCTGGTCGGTACGTCCGAGGAGTGCTGTGACAAGGTGCTCCTTGGGCGGTCCATAGCCAGCCGGAGAAGACGACGGCGCAGGACAGGACGCGTACGGTCTTGGCCCATCCGGTCTTCGGTAATCGGTCCATGGGATGGCATCCGCTCGATGTCAGCTCTCGGGAGCCGTGTTGAGGCGTTCCTCCAATTGCTCGATGCGCCGGGTGAGGGGCTGGAGTTCCTTGCGGACGACCGCCGCCAGTGCCTGGGCCGCGTCGGCGGGTACGGCCGGGGCCGCCGGCTGGGTCTGCGCCCGGAGGTGGACGTACCCCGCGAGGGCGGCGGCGACGGCGCGGCGGGTCAGGCGGGGCTCTGCGCCGAGGGCGCGCAGCACCTGCCCGGCGGTGCCGTCGGGTTCGGCGACCAGGCCGAGCAGGAGGTGCTCGCAGCCGACGTAGTTGTGCCCGAGCGCGGTGGCCTCGGTGACGGCCAGCTCCAGCGCGTTGGCGGCGGGGCCGCTGAAGTGCCGCGCCGTTCCCTCGTCGCCGTGGCCGTCGTAGCCGCTGTCGCCAGCGTCGTCGCCGTCGTCTCCGGACGCGGACGTGGATGCGGGTACGGACGTGGACGTGGACGTGGGGGAGCGGCGGTCGAGGGTGCGGCTCAGGTTTTCTGGCTCGATCTCCACGGCCCGGAGTACGTGCAGTGCCAGGTTGCCGCCCTCGGCGAGCATGCCGCCGAGCAGGTGCTCGGTGCCGACGCTCGGCGCCCCATCGGCCCGCGCCTGCTCCACGCCGAGCTTCAGCACGGTGCGCGCCCGTCCGGTGAAGTGCGCTAGCCGTTCGGTGGGGTCGTCGAGGTCCAGATCGCCCAGGACCGTCTCCCGTATGGCGGTGACGCGGCGCACCGCCTGCTCAAGAGCCCGCTGGCAGACGGCCGAGACGGGCACGCCCGCCTCCTTGACCGCCTCGGCGAGCTCGTCAGGCAGATAGACGTTGATCTTCGGCATCACACGCGCTCCGGGAAGTGGGGTTAGAGAAGGGTTATACCCCCTATATACCTCCAAGCGGGTTACTTGTCCACGCCGTGTGGGGGATAGATCACATATCTCTACGTGACGGCACCGAACGGGTGCCCGCCGCAGTTCGGGTCGGGCAGAATTCCTTCATGGAGCCACAGCCACTCATCGTCCGGCTCGAATCCATCGACCCCGGCGAGACCGAGGCCCTCGCGGAGAGGACGCTCCGCCTGCGCGACGAGATCCTTCAGCTCGACGGCGTCACCGCCGCCGAGCCCGTACCGTCCCGCGAGTCGGCGGCGGGCACCCGTGCCCCCGCGCTCATGCAAGAGGGCGCGCTCGCGATCTCCATCTACATCTGGATGGTCAGGCCCGCCGTCGCGATCATCCGCGACTTCCTCCGGCGCAACGCGGGGAACCGTGCGCGGCTCGAATTCCCCAACGGGCAGAAGGTGACGATCGAGGGCCATTCAGAGGGTTCCGCCGAGCGGCTCGTGGCCATCCTCAACGAATACAAGGAATACGAGGACAGAGCCGACCGTGACTGAGGCGCTGGGCGAAGATCTTCGCCTGGGCGGTCACCGGCGTGCCCTGGCGGTCGCCACCGGCCACTACCGTCACCCCTCCCTGCCCGACCTGGAGTCGCCCGCGAAGGACGCCGCGATCATGCGGAGGGTGCTCTCCGACCCGCTGCTCGGCGGCTTCGACCCCGTGGGCATCCTGTACGACGCCGACCTCGTGACCGTGCGCGAGCGCATCTACGACTTCTTCGTGACGGCCGAGCCAGACGACTTCCTGTTCGCCTACTTCTCCGGGCACGGGATGAAGGACGCCGACGGCCGCCTCTACCTCGCCACGATCGAGACCGACCCCGAGCGGCTGCTTCCCTCCGCCGTGCCGGCCGAGTACATCCGAGACTGCCTCGACAGGTGCCGCGCGCGCCGGGTGGCCATCGTCCTCGACTGCTGCTACGCCGGGGCGTTCCCGCGCAGCCGGCAGCAGCGCGCCGACCTCGAACGGGTGGTCATCGTGGCGGCCAGCCCGATCCAGCGGGCCCACGAGGCCGAGGACGACGCGGGCCAGGCGCTCCCGTCGGTCTTCGGAAGCGCGTTCTTCGAAGGCATCGAGACCGGCGCGGCCGACCGCGACGGCAACGGCTGGGTGAGCGTGCGCGAGGCCTTCGACCACGCCCGAGAGCGGCTCGGCTACAGCGGGCGGAACCAGACGCCCACGATCGACAGCAGGGTCGGCGGAGACCTGTGGGTCGCCCGCGCCCCCGTACGTCCCGGCGTACTCCCGGCCGACGTCGCCGCGCTGATGCACAGCGGGCGCGCCGCCGCGCGGGTCATGGCGGTCGAGGAGATCGGCCTGTGGCTGCTGTCGGCGGACGCCATCCAGGTGGCGACGGCTGAGCGCGCGCTGACGGACCTGCGTGCCGACCCCGCCGAGGAGGTCGGGCTGGCCGCGCGGCGGGCACTCGCCCGGCATCGCGGCACGTCGGTCACCGGCCTCGCCGAGGACACCGCGCGGGCACCGCTCCGCGACCCCCTCTGGTACAAGAAGGCCGTCTTCTACGAGGTGCGGGTGCGGAGCTTCTCCGACTCCGACGGCGACGGGGTCGGCGACCTGCGGGGGCTCATCAACAAGCTCGACTACCTCAGCTGGCTCGGGGTGACGTGCCTGACGCTGTCCCCGGTGTTCGGCTCGCCGCTCCACGACGACGGCTACGACATCGATGATTTCCTCGCCATAAATCCGGACCTGGGGACGCGGCAGGACTTCGTCGAGCTGATCGACGCCGCCCACCGCAAGGACATCCGCGTCGTGCTCGACCTGGTGCTCAACCACACGAGCGACCAGCATGAGTGGTTCCTCCGGTCCAGGAGCGACCCCGCCGGGCCGTACGGGGACTTCTACGTCTGGCGCGACGCCGGCGAGGGCGAGGCCCCGTACGGCCGCGGAAACGGTGACACGCGGGGCTGGACCTACGACCCGGTACGCCGCGCCCACTACTGGCATCGGTTCCTCGCGTCCGAGCCGGACCTGAACTTCGACAACCTGGCCGTGCAGGAGGCCATGCTCGACGTCGTGCGCCACTGGCTCGACCTCGGCGTCGACGGCTACCGGCTGATCTCCGCGCCTTATCTGTACGAGCGCGAGGGCACCTCGGGAGAGGGCCTCGCCGAGACGCACGACTACCTGAAGCGGCTGCGCGCCGAGGTCGAGAGGCTGTATCCCGGCCGCATCCTCATGGCGGACGCCAACCGCCGGCCGACCGACGCCGCGGCCTACTTCGGCGACGGCGTGACAGGGGACGAGTGCCACATGGTGCTCTACGCCTCGCTGATCCCGCGCATCTTCCTGGCCATCCGGCGCGAGAACCACCAGCCGGTCTCCGACGTGCTCACCCGGCTGCCCGCCACGGCGCCGAACTGCCAGTGGGGCGTGTTCCTGCGCAACAGCGACGAGCTGTCCCTGGCCTCACTCGACGAGCGCGAGCGCGCCTACCTGTTCCGCGAGTACGCCACGGCGCCGCGCATGCGCACCGAGACCGGCATCCGGCGGCGCCTCGCGCCGCTGGCGGACAACGAGCGCAGCCTCCTGGAGCTGTGTACGGCGCTCATGATGTCGCTCCCCGGCTCCCCGGTGCTCTACTACGGCGACGAGATCGGCATGGGCGACAACCTCATGCTGCGCGGCGGCGACAGCGTCCGTACGCCCATGCAGTGGTCGCCCGACCGCAACGCCGGCTTCTCTCACAGCGAGCCCGACCGGCTCATCCTGCCCGTCCTGATGGACTCGGTGTACGGCTACCAGGCGACGAACGTCGAGGCGCAGCGGCGGAGCCGTTCGCTCCTGCACTTCACGCGGCGGATCATCGAGTTGCGCCGGCACAACCCCGCCTTCGGGGTCGGCAGGTTCGAGGAGGTCGCCTCCACCAACCCCGCCGTGTTCGCCTACGTCCGCTCGCACCAGGTCGACCAGGTGCTGTGCGTGGTCAACTTCTCCAGGTTCGCCCAGGCGGCCCGGCTCGACCTCGCGGGGTACGCCAACCGCACTCCCGTGGAGGCCTTCGGGGGGTCGCGCTTCCTGCCGATCGGCCACGAGCCCTATCCCCTCAACCTGGCCGGCCACGGCTTCTACTGGCTCAACCTCCCGGCCTGACGCGGCCCGCACGACGGGCGCACAGTGACCCGTACAGTGGCCGCACATGGGAGGGCGCCGCCACCCCGGGAGGGATGGCGGCGCCTTGGTGATGCCGGGGGGTGCTTACGGGGTCTTTCAGCCGGTTACCCGGTCGGTCAGCCGGTCACCAGGGTGAGGCCGTAGACCGAGAGGATCTCGTTGACCGGCTGGAAGTAGGTGGTGCCACCGGAGGAGCAGTTGCCCGACCCGCCGGAGGTGACGCCCTGGGCCTGGCTGCCGGAGATGAAGGACCCGCCGGAGTCGCCGGGCTCGGCGCAGACGTTGGTGCGGGTGACTTCGTAGATCGTGCCCTGGGAGTAGGTCACGCTGGTGTTGCGCTGCTGGACGGTGCCGCAGTGCCAGCCGGTGGTCGAGCCCGACCGGCAGATCGACGCGCCGACGCCGGCGACGGTCGAACCGGTGACGGTCACGTTGCCGTAGGACACGATGCCCCTGGGCGTCCAGTTGCTGTTCACCGCGACCCACGAGTAGTCGTTGGTCGGGAAGGACGAGCCCTGGAAGGTGCCCTGGGCGACCCGGTTGTACCCGGTCGTGGTGTTGCCCGCCCGGCCGCAGTGGCCGGCGCTGACGAAGCCCGGCGTGCTGCCGCGCCTCACCGAGAAGCCGATCGAGCAGCGGGCCGAGCTGTTGATGTAGTACGCCTCGCCGCCGCGCAGGTCGTAGAAGGTCTGCGGCCGCTCGGTGGACTGCTCGATCTTGACCATCGACTTGTCCACGCCGCTGGCGGCGACGAAGGCCTCGGCGTCCGAGGGCTGGGAGGTCTTGAGGACCACGCTGTTGCTCGGCACGTCGACGTACCACACCGGGGTCGACTTGGGCGTCTGGGCGGCGGCGGCCTTGTCGAGCGCGGCCTTGGCGGCGTCGAGCGAGGCGAGGCTACGGCCGACGACCTTGGCCTGGACGCCGGTGCCGGTGATGGCGGACGCGGCGGCGGCGTCGGTGGTGGCGACGGTCAGCGTCGCCGAGGTGGGTCCGCTGAGCCACGAACCGGCGAAGGTGTCGCCGAGCTGGGTCTTGACCTTGGCCTCGACGCCGCTGAAGCGCGACTCGTTGAGCAGGCGGGACTCGGCCTGCTCGCGGGTGATGCCGAGGTCACGGCTCATCGCGTCGAGCATCGGGGGAGCGGGTTGCGCGGTGACGCCGGTCGCGGCGGCTGGTGCGCGGTCTGCGACAGCTGGGGCGGCCATGATGGTGAGGACACTGACGGCTAGAGCGCATCCGGCGGTAACGGTGCGTCTGCGGAGCATGGGCTCTCCTCGGTGTTCGGGGGTGCCGTCACCGTAACTGCGCTCACGGAAGTCGCGGAGCTATCGTTTGGTCCCTATCGCCGCGTTATGGAACCCTCCGGAGCGATGCCGGGCCTGTCCGGATTCGCCAACCGGGACCTCGGAACGGCGGCTTGGCCGCCGGGCGCGGGGGGCTCGTCACGAGAGCGACGGCATTTCCGCGGCCGGAAAAATAGCGCAGCTTTTTATACTGACTTGCCAGGGGAATGCGATTATGTCGCGAATCTGATCGTTGCTATGGCCATAGCGGAGCGGACACAATGTTCTGCCGCTTCAAAGCGAAATGCGGCCACTCTCTCCGCATCCCCCTTTCCCGAGTTGGAGTAGAAATGTCAGGGTTCTCGATCCGTACCCGCTATGCCACGACCGCCCTGGTCGTGGCGTTCTCGGGTACTTCGGTCGCTGTTCTTCCGCCGGTCTCGGCGTCGGCTTCCACGACCGCGTTCACGTCCACCGCCGCGTCCACTCCCAAGCACAAGTCCACCGAGCTCGTATTCCACGCCGACAATGTGGTGAACACCCAGCCCGCACAGGTCAAGCCGGGCGATTCATGGGTCACCTACTTCTCCCTCTCCGACGCGAAAAGGAAGCGGGCCGGTGACGGCAGCACGCGCTGCTCGGCGGTTCAGGCGACCGCGCACGGCGTCATCGCGCAGTGCACGCGCGTGCTGCGCACGAGGCAGGGGCAGATCACGCTGCTCGGTATGGACGAGTGGGCGGGCAACCCGCCGTGGACGAGCGGTGCCACGATCACCGGCGGCACCGAGCGCTACGCCGGCGTGACCGGCTCGGCCCGCGTCACGACCTCCGGTCAGCACGTCATCTTCAAGCTCGACCCGGAGGACTGAGGCCGGGCGCACGCGGAGGCGGTGCTGCCGTCCCACGCCGGACGGCGGTACCGCCTCGACGTCGGCGCCGGTGGGGCCGTCGAGGCGGGGGCCTGTCGCTCCACGCATCGACGTTCCTCGGTGTTGGGGGGCGTCACCGTAGCGGCGTCCATGCTGGGCGCGATTGGTCTGCCCCTATCGCTGGGTTATGGAACCGTGCCGAACTGGGGGTTGGCGACGAGCCAGTCGCGGTAGCGGGAGCTGCGTCCTATGGCGTCCCCGTAGGCCTCCCGCGCGTGGTGCGCCAGCGAGGGCGCGGCGCGGGCGGCGAGGGAGTCCGAGTGCCAGCCCAGCAGGTGCCGCCACCGCAGCGGCGCCCCGGCGACGGGCATCATCACCAGCTCGGCGGTCAGCTCGAACGTCGCCTGGCACAGCGCCACGGCCTTGCCCACCTTGACCAGGTGCAGGCAGGTTCCCACGTCGGTCTCGTACACGGTCTTCGGGACGAAGCCCGCACGCGCGCACGCCCCGGCGAAGCAGTCGGCGAAACAGCCGTCCCCCGGGGCCACCGCCCACGCCTCGTCGGCGAGGTTGGACAGTTCCAGCTCCTTCTCTCCGGCCATGGGGTGGTCCTCGCGAAGCAGGACGAAGACCGGGTCGGCCCCGACGACGCTCCACGTCATGATGTCGGCGGCGGGGGGCGGGGTGTCCCCGCAGGTCCCGATGAGCGCGAAGTCGAGCCGCCCGGCGCTCACCAACGTGGTGAGCTCGCGTGAGGACCACGACGTACGGGTGCTGACGGGCGTGTTCGGATGGGCCATGGTGAGTCTTTCGACCAGGCCGCCGAGTATGGGTCCGTGGGTGGCGCCGATCCGGAACCCCGGTATTCCTTCATAGGTGTTGGCGAAGCGCACCGCCTCTTCTTGGAGTTCCCGCACAGCGGGCAGCAGGACACGTGCCCGAGTCAGGACGAGTTCGCCGAGGGGAGTGGGACGGGCGCCGTTGCGGTCACGCTCGAACAGAGCGCCACCGAGCGTGCGCTCGATCCGTTTCAGCTGCGCGGTCAGCGATGGCTGGGCCAGTCCGAGCTGGGTGGCCGCCTTGGTGACGCTCCCTGCCTCGGCGACCGCGCGCACGATCTTGAGGTGACGGAGCTCCAGATCCATACCGGGAACGTACGACTAACGTGTTATGTCCGCAATGCCGATTTGTCACGAAATTTGACATTAATTAGTCGGATCATGCCCAACATCTTTCACGTCCCGCGAGGCGAGATGTGATGAGAAGGACTGGAACGTGTTCCTCATATTTTCGCCGTCGCGATCATGCCCGGGCGTCCGGCAGGCCGTACCGATCAGATGTTCTAGATAGAACACGTTGCAGTCATTGTCGCGCGCGCCGTACATTCGTGCCATGCGGACACGTGTCACCGACATGTTCGGGATCGAGTTACCGATCTTCGCTTTCAGCCACTGCCGGGATGTCGTCGCCGCGGTCAGCCGCGCCGGCGGCATGGGAGTGCTCGGCGCCCTCTACTTCACTCCCGACGAGCTCGAAATGGAGCTCAAGTGGATCGACGACCACGTCGACGGCAGGCCGTACGGCGTGGACGTGGTCATGCCCGCCTCGTACGCCGGAGCCGACCTCGGCGTCGACTCCCCGGAGGAACTGGTGGCCAGGCTCCAGGGGATGATCCCCGACGGGCACCGCCGGTTCGTGGAGAACCTGCTGGCCGAGCACGGCGTGCCCCCGCTGTCCGGCGGGGCCGACGCGGGCAGGGTGCTGCTCGGCTGGACCGACGCCACCGCCCGGCCCCAGGTCGAGACCGCGCTCAGGCACCCGATCGCGCTGCTCGCCAACGCGCTCGGCCCACCGCCCAAGGACGTCGTCGACCTGGCCCACGCCAAGGGGGTCAAGGTCGCCGCCCTCGCCTCGACGCCGCGCCATGCCGTCAAGCAGGTCGAGGCCGGCGTGGACGTGGTCGTCGCCCAGGGGACCGAGGCGGGCGGGCACACCGGGGAGATCTCCACCATGGTGCTGATCCCGCAGGTCGCGGACGCCGTCGACGTCCCCGTCCTCGCCGCGGGTGGCATCGGGTCGGGCCGCCAGATGGCCGCGGGGCTCGCGCTCGGCGCCGAGGGCGTCTGGACGGGCTCGCTGTGGCTGACGGTCGAGGAGGCCGACACGCCCGAGCACGCCCGGCAGAAGATCCTCAAGGCCACCTCCCGCGACACCGTGCGGTCCCGCTCCTGGACCGGCAAGCCCGCGCGGCTGCTCAAGAACGAGTGGACCGACGCCTGGGAGTCGGCCGAGTCGCCGGGAACGCTGCCGATGCCCCTCCAGTTCATGCTGATCTCCGGCGCCCTGCGCAGGATCGGCAACTCCGACGCCGCCGAGCTCGCGACGTTCCCGGCGGGCCAGATCATCGGTTCCATGAACCAGGTGAAATCCGCCAAGGACGTCGTCTTCGGCCTGGTCGAAGAGTACGTAGAGGCCATCGAACGCCTGGACCGCCTCACGGGAGGCTGATCTCGTCTCACCGGGTGCCGAGAAGCCCTGACCTTCGGGGTACGCCTGTTCCGCGTCAGCCCGTCTGCCATAGATACGACAGGGGAAGCGCGGTGAGCCGGTCCCCGAAGGACAGGGGAATGTCCCCGTAATGCAAGATGGATGGATGCCGGAGACGATCGACGCGCCGCCCATCATGGGCAACGTGCCGGGCTCGTACGCTCTCGGGGTGTTCCGTGACCGGCATCCGGTCCTGTTGCGGCAGGTCAGGGATGCGCTGCCCTACACCCCCGACCGGCACGAGGCGCTCGACCGGCTGGCGGGCGAGGTCGCGCGGGACGTGATGGAGCCGCTCGACGGCTCGGCGCACGACTACGCCGCGTGGGCGGAGTGGGGGCGCGGGAAGCTCGGCCGCCGGTGGGTCGACGTGCCGTTCCTGTGGGCCGAGAGCTACTTCTACCGCAAGCTCCTCGACGCCACGGGCTACTTCGGGGACGGCCCGTGGCGGGGCGTCGACCCGTTCGGGCCGGTGAAGCAGGCCGAGCTGCGGGGCACCGCCGTGGACGACGAGCTGGCCGCCCTGGACAAGGCCGCCACGCTGTCTCCCGGCGAGCGGGCGAAGGGACTGCTGCTCGGATCGCTCTGGGGCAACCGCGCGGACCTCTCGTTCAGGGTCACGCTGACGGACGAGCGTGAGCGGGTGGCCGCCCTCGTCGTGGACGACAGCGCGTTGCTGTGGTCGCTGATCCGCGACGGCGCTCCGGGGAGGGTCTGCGTGCTCGCGGACAACGCCGGGCGCGAGCTGCTGCCCGACCTCGTCCTGGTCGACCACCTCCTGTCCGAGGGACTCGCCGCCGAGGTGGTGCTGCACGTCAAGCCGCACCCGTACTTCGTGTCCGACGCCACGCCGGCGGACGTGGCCGCCTGCCTGCGGCGGCTCGCGGGCGCGCCGGGACGGGCGGGCGAGGCGGGCGCCCGGCTCTGGAGGGCGATGGGGGAGGGGCGCCTCACGCTGCGCGCCCATCCCTTCTCGTGCGCTCCGCTGCCGTACCGGGACATGCCCGACGACCTGCGCGAGGACTTCGCCTCGGCCTCCCTGACGATCACCAAGGGGGACCTCAACTACCGCCGGCTGGTCGGCGACCAGGTGTGGCCGCCGGACACGCCGTTCCGGGACGTCACCGCGTACTTCCCGGGGCCGGTCGCCGCCCTGCGCACGCTGAAGTCGGACGTGCTCGTCGGGGTCGGCGAGCGCACCCTGGTCGCCCTGGACGCGGCGGGCGAACCGTGGCGCACGACGGGCACGCACGCCATGATCCAGGCTCGGGCGTGAGGGCGGCGGGCATGTCCTTGTAGAGAGCGGGCTAAGCGCCCTTGTAGAGGGGGGGACGCTTCTCGCGGAAGGCGCGGGAGCCCTCCTTGGCGTCCTCGGAGCCGATCACCGGCCATCCGATGGCGTCGGAGACCTTGAGGGCCTCGGCCTCGGGCATGCCCAGCGTCTCGCGGTACGTCCGGAGTATGGCCTGCACCGCGAGCGGGCCGCAGGCCGCGACCTGGTCGGCGATCTCGCGGGCGACGGTCAGGGCCTGCCCGTCCGGCACGACGCGGTTGACCAGGCCCATCGCCAGCGCCTCCTGGGCGGTGACGGCCCGGCCGGTGAGCAGCAGGTCCATGGCGAACGCGTAGGGGACCTGGCGTGGCAGCCGGATGGCGCTGCCTCCCATGGGGAACAGCGCGCGCCTCGCCTCGAACAGGCCCAGCGTCGCCGACTCCGCGACGACCCGCAGGTCGGTGCCGACCAGCAGCTCCGTGCCGCCCGCGACGGCGTAGCCCTCGACCGCGCAGATGATCGGCTTGGTCGGCAGGGCGTCGCCGTCGCGCAGCAGGCCCTTCCAGTGGAAGTCGGGGATCTCCTGGGCGCGCTTGAGCACGCGGGGGTCGGTGGACGGCGTGCCCATGGCCTTGAGGTCGGCCCCGGCGCAGAAGGTGCCGTTCGCGCCGGTGAGGACGCCCACCCGTACGCCGGGCTCGGCGGAGATGTAGGCCCAGGCGTCGGCGAGCCCTACCAGCATGTCGGATGAGAGCGCGTTCCTGGCCTCGGGACGGTCCATCGTCACGATCACGACGTGGTCCTCGCGCTCGACGCGGCAGTGTGGCGTGCTGATGGGCAGGAGCTCCATGGACACCGTCCTCAGTGGTCAGGCGCCTGCCGGGCCGGCCGGACGCTCGGTGGGTGTTATATCAAGCGCTTGCTCGGGTCGCGTCGGGCGGGTTAGTCTGCGGCTTGCGAACTAGAACAGATTCTTGTTCGTGACCTCCCGTAGCGCCAGGCCTTGTCCGAATATCAGGAACGTGCTTCACTGCGGCGGATTCGGGGGAGATCGCAGACGTCAAGGACGTCAGGGCGGAACCGAACAAGGGAGTTCCGATGGGCTCGCTCGGCTTCTGGAGGCTCGCGCAGGCGGATCCCGGCTGGATCGCGGCGGTGGATCCCGACGGCACCGAGTACACGGCCGGGGAGCTGCTCGCCCGGGCCAACCGCCTCGTCCACGGCCTGCGCGCCCTCGGCCTGAAGGCGGGCGACGGCATCTGCGGCCTGGTGCCGAACGGGGTCGACGGCCTCACCGTCTACCTCGCCGCGTTGCAGGCGGGCTGGTACTACACCCCGGTCAACTGGCACCTCACCGGGCCCGAGATCGCGTACATCGTCTCCGACAGCGAGGCCAAGGCGTTCTTCGTCCACGAGCGGTACTCCAAGGAGGGCGCGCGGGGGGCCGAGGCGATCGAGGCGGACCGGCGGTTCTCGTTCGGCTCGATCGAAGGGTTCCGGCCGGTGTCGGAGCTCACCGTGGGACGGCCCGAGACGCTGCCCGGCGAGCGTACGGCCGGCGCGACCATGCACTACACCTCCGGGACGACGGGCAGGCCCAAGGGCGTCAGGCGACCGCTGAACGGGCTCGATCCGGACGACGCGGCCGAGCTGATGGCGTTCCTGCTCTCGCTGTTCGGGGTCACGGCGGGCAGGCCCAACGCCCACCTGGTGACCTCGCCCAACTACCACACGGCGGTCACGCAGTTCGGCGGCACGGCGCTGCACATGGGGCACACGCTCGTCTACATGGACAAGTGGGACCCGGAGGAGACGCTGCGGCTCTGCGAGAAGTACCGGGTGACCAACTCCCACATGGTGCCCACGCACTTCAAGCGGCTGCTCGGCCTGCCCGACGAGGTCAAGCACAAGTACGACCTCTCCTCGCTGAAGTGGATGATCCACGCGGCCGCGCCCTGTCCGGTCCCGGTCAAGTGGGCGATGCTCGAATGGTGGGGCGACTGCATCTACGAGTACTACGCGGCGACCGAGGGCGGCGGCACCATCGCCACGCCGGAGGGGTGGAAGAAGCACCCGGGCACGGTCGGCACGGCCTGGCCGATCAGCGAGCTGCTCATCGTGGACGACGACCACGAGCCCGTCCCGGCGGGCACCCCCGGCACGATCTACATGAAGATGGGGGGCCTGCGCTTCGAGTACAAGGGCGACCCCGCCAAGACCGAGGAGAACCGGCTCAGGGACCACTTCACCGTCGGTGACATCGGCTATCTCGACGAGGAAGGCTTCCTGTTCCTCTGCGACCGCAAGGCCGACATGATCATCTCGGGTGGCACCAACATCTACCCGGCCGAGATCGAGAACGAGCTGGTGGTCCATCCGAAGGTGGCCGACGTCGCCGTCTTCGGGATCCCGGACGACGAGTGGGGTGAGCAGATCAAGGCCGTCGTCGAGCCCGCTCCCGGCGTCGCTCCGGGGCCGGAGCTGGCGGGCGAGATCCTGCGGTCACTCGAAGGACGGCTGGCCAAGATGAAGTGGCCGCGTTCGATCGACTTCATCGAGGAGATGCCGCGCGAGCCGAACGGCAAGCTCCTCAAGCGCAAGCTCCGTGATCCCTACTGGGAGGGCCGAGACCGTGCCATCTGATCCGCTCGTCGCCGAGCATGTGCTGGAGTTCCCCGGGGGGTACACCCGCACGACGGGACCCGTGATCGGGCGTTTCCTCACGGAGTTACGCGACGGGCGGATCGTCGGGGTGCGTACGGCCGACGACCGCGTGCTGGTGCCGCCCCTGGAGTACGACCCGGCCACCGGCGAGGCCGTGACCGGCACGTTCGTCGAGGTCGGCCCGGCGGGCACCGTGCTCGGCTGGGCCTGGGTGGAGACGCCGCGCAAGGGACACCCACTCGACCGGCCGTTCGCCTGGGCGCTGGTCAAGCTCGACGGCGCGGACACCTCGCTGGTCCACGCGGTCGACGCCGGCGACGTCAAGGCGATGCGGCCCGGCCTGCGGGTGCGTCCCCGGTTCCGGCCGGAGGCCGAGCGCGTCGGGCACATCACCGACATTTCGTGCTTCGTTCCTGAGGTCACCACGATGGTCTCGCACGTCCGCACCGAGTACCGCGTCCAGGCCGGCCGATCGCTCGCCCGCTTCCTCGAAGGCGTCCGCGAAGGCGTCTTCCTGGCCGGGCGCTGCACGCACTGCGACAAGGTCTACGTGCCCTACCGCACCACCTGCCCGCAGTGCGGCTCGTCCATCAGTGAGGAGGTGGAGCTGCCCGGCACCGGCACCGTCACCACCTTCGCCATCAACAACCTGCCCGATCCCCGCGCGCCCGAGGTGCCGTTCGTCTCGGCCTACATCCTGCTCGACGGGGCGGACGTCCCGATGATCGCGCTGATGGGCGACGTGCCCGCCCACGAGGTGCGGCAGGGCATGCGGGTGAGGGCCGTCTGGGTGCCTCCCGAGGAGCGCACCCTCTCCATGACCAACATCCGGTGGTTCGCCCCCACGGGCGAGCCCGACGCCGAACTGTGAGCGAGCGAGCGGTGAGGACGTGTGAGCGAGCGAGCTGTGAAGACCTGTTGAGTGAGCGAGCTGTGAGGACCTGTTGAGTGAGCGAGCTGTGAGGATCGACGGCGCGAGCCGCGTGAGGGGAGGGTCGCGTGCGTGAGGTAGCGGTCGTCGCGTTCGCCCAGACCAGGCACACCGGCCACGACGAGGGACTGACCGAGCCCGAGCTGATCTCGCCGGTGATCCAGGAGGTCAAGCGGCTGTCCGGCCTGACGAGGTTCGGCTTCACCTGCTCGGGAAGCTGTGACTACCTCGCGGGGGCGCCGTTCTCGTTCGTCTCCGCGCTGGACGCCATCGGCGCCTGGCCGCCGATCTCCGAGAGCCATGTCGAGATGGACGCCGCCTGGGCCCTGTACGAGGCGTGGGTGCGCCTCCAGCATGGCGACGTGGACTCGGCGCTGGTGTACGGCTACGGCAAGTCCTCCCAGGGCGACCTGCGGGAGATCATGACGCTCCAGCTCGACCCGTACTATCTGGCTCCGCTCGGCCTCGACCAGGTCTCCTTCGCCGCGCTGCAGGCGAGCGCGCTGGGCGCCGACCCGGGCGAGCTCCGCGAGATCGTACGGCGCAGCCGCGCCGACGGCAGGGCCAACCCGTACGCGCTGGACCTGCCCGAGCCAGGCGAGGAGGGGTACGAGGTCCGGCCGCTGCGTCCGAGCGACGCCGCGCCCATCACCGACGGCGCGGCGGCGGTGGTGCTCGCGGCCGGCGACCTGGCCAGGGAACTGGTCGAACGCCCGGCGTGGATCACGGGGATCGCCCATCGGACCGAACCCCACTACCTGGGCATGCGCGATCTCGCCCGGTCGGCGTCCGCCGCCGACGCCGCGCGGGCCGCGGGCGTCGGCAAGGGTCCGGTCGAGGTCGCCGAGCTGCACGCCCAGTTCAGCCACGAGGAGATCATCCTCCGCGAGGCGCTCGGGCTGCCGCCGGACACGGTGGTCAACCCCTCGGGCGGCCCTCTGGCCGCCAATCCCGTCATGGCCACCGGGCTGATCCGCGTCGGCGAGGCCGCCCGGCGCGTCATCGACGGCGGCGCGAGCCGAACCGTCGCCCACGCGTCGTCGGGCCCGTGCCTCCAGCAGAACCTCGTCACCGTGTTGGAGGCCTGACCATGGCAAACCGCTGCGCCGTCATCGGGGTCGGGCAGACCAAGTACCAGACCAGGCGGCGGGACGTCTCGATCGCCGGGCTGGTGCGCGAGGCCGCCATCCGCGCCCTGGAGGACGCCGAGCTGACGTTCAAGGACATCGACGCGGTCGTCATCGGCAAGGCCCCCGACCTGTTCGAGGGCGTCATGATGCCGGAGGCCTACCTCGCCGACGCGCTCGGCGCCGCGGGCAAGCCGGTGACCCGCGTCCACACCGCCGGCAGCGTGGGCGGCTCGACCGCGCTGGTCGGGGCCTCGCTCATCCAGGGCGGCGTACACGAGCGGGTGCTGGTGGTCGCCTTCGAGAAGCAGTCGGAGTCCAACGCGACGTGGGCGCTTTCGACGCACCTGCCGTTCAACGCCTCCCTGGTCGTGGGCGCGGGAGGGTACTTCGCCCCGCACATCCGCGAGTACATGCGGCGGTCGGGCGCCCCCGACCACATCGGCACGCTCGTCGCCGTCAAGGACCGGCGGAACGCCCTCAAGAACCCGTACGCGCACCTGAGGATCCCCGGCATCGACCGGGCCATGGTCGAGTCCACGCCGATGCTCTGGGAGCCGATCCGCTACCTGGAGACCTGCCCGTCCTCGGACGGCGCCTGCGCCATGGTGCTCGCCGCCGAGCACAAGGTGACGGGCACGCCCGCCTGGGTACACGGCACGGCCATGCGCTCGGAGCCCATCTTCCGCGCGGACCGCGACACGGTGAACCCGCAGGGCGGCAAGGACTGCGTCGCCGACGTCTACCGCCAGGCCGGTGTCACCGACCCCCGGCGGGAGATCGACGTCGCCGAGGTGTACGTCCCGTTCTCCTGGTACGAGCCGATGTGGCTGGAGAACCTCGGCTTCGCAGGGGAGGGCGAGGGCTGGAAGCTGACCGAGTCCGGGGCCACGGCGCTCGACGGGGACATTCCCTGGAACGCCTCCGGCGGCGTCCTCAGCTCGAACCCCATCGGCGCGTCCGGGCTGATCCGCTTCGCCGAGGCGGCGTTGCAGGTCAGGGGCCTCGCGGGGGAGCACCAGGTGGACGGGGCGCGCCGCGCGCTCGGCCACGCGTACGGCGGGGGCGCCCAGTTCTTCGCCATGTGGATCGTCGGGAGTGACCGGCCGTGAGGGTCTTCAGCCACGACTTCTAAGGAGCGTCCCCGATGGAGTTCAACCACGCTGATCTGTTCGAGGGATTGGCCGACGCGATCGGGGACCGCGTGGCCGTCGTCTGCGGTGACACCCGCATGACCTACGCCGAGCTGGAGGCGCACGCCAACCGCCTCGCGCACTTCCTGCGGGACCGGGGCGTCGAGCCCGGACAGCACGTCGGCATCCACCTGTACAACGGCATCGAGTACATCGCGGGGATCCTGGCTGTACTGAAGATCAGGGCGGTGCCGGTCAACGTCAACTACCGGTACGTCGAGTCCGAGCTGCTCTACCTGTACACCGACTCCGACATCGTGGCCCTGCTGTTCGACGTGGAGTTCGACGACAGGGTGGCCGCCACCGCCCCGCGGTGCCCCAAGCTGGAGACCTTCGTCGCCGTCGGCGGCCCCTCGCGCGTCGAGGCCGCCGTGCCGTACGGGCAGGCCGTCGCCGGGCGGCCGTACGGGCGCGACGGCTTCCCCGCGCGGTCGGGCGACGACGTCTACATCATCTACACCGGCGGCACGACCGGCATGCCCAAAGGCGTCATGTGGCGCACCGAGGACCTGTTCATGGCCTTCGGCGGCGGCAACCCGTACGGGGAGCCGCACAGCGAGCCCGGGCAGGTCATCGAGACGGCGAGGAACACGGGGCCCATCGTCATGATGCCCGCCGCTCCGCTGATGCACGGAGCGGCGCAGATGGCCACGTTCATCGCGTGGTGGATGGGGGCGACCATCGTCTACACGCCGAGGTTCGACGCCTCCGAGGTGCTGCGCGCGGTGGAGCGCGAGAAGGTGCTTACGCTCAACATCACGGGTGACGCGATGGCGCGCCCCCTCGCGGACGAGATCGCCGCCGGGACGTACGACCTGTCGTCGCTCATGGTCCTGAGCTCGACCGGGGCCATCCTCACGGGCGCGGTACGCGATCGGCTGCAGGAGCTGCTGCCGAACGTGATGATCATCGACAGCTTCGGGTCGACGGAGTCCGGCTACACCGCCTCGGCCGTGGCGGGCTCGTCCCCGGAGTCCGGGCTGAAGTACCAGCCCAACGCGAGCTCCACGCTGGCCGTGCTGAACGACGCCCTGGAACCCGTGAAGCCGGGGTCCGGCGAGATGGGAACCGTGGCCAAGACGGGAAGCATCGCCTTCGGGTACTACAACGACCCGGACAAGACGAACAGGACCTTCGTCACCGACGCCGAGGGGACGCGCTGGTTACTCACCGGCGACCTCGCCAGAATCGAGGATGACGGGACGATCCTGGTCTTCGGGCGCGGCTCGCAGTGCATCAACAGCGGCGGCGAGAAGGTCTTCCCCGAGGAGGTCGAGGCCGTGCTCAAGGGACACCCGGCCGTGTTCGACGCCGTGGTGACCGGGATCCCGGACGATCGCTGGGGCAGCCGCGTCGCCGCCGTCGTCGAGCCCAGGGAGGGCGCCGAGCCGACGGCCGAGGAACTGGACGCGCACTGCCGGGGGAGGCTGTCGGGATACAAGGTGCCGCGTACGTACGCCTTCGTGGACCGCATGGTGCGCTCGCCCGCGGGCAAGGCCGACTACCGCTGGGCCATGGAGACCGCCCAGGCCACCCTCTCCTGACCGGGCCCGTTCAAGCGCAGGACGTTCGCCGTACGACACGGTGGCCCGCTGCCCGGGGAGGGGCATCCCACGGGTGATCATGGAGCCCAGTGCACCCTCCGAGGGCTCGTTCAGGACTCGCGCGCGCCGTCACCGGCGAGCGCGGCGACGGCTCCGAGGCCGATGTAGACGAGCCCGCTGGCGATGTCGAGCCGCCGGGTGGCCCTGACGGAGCGGCGCAGGCGGCCGGCGAGGGCGGCGGACAGCAGGGCGTAGCTGCCGTCGCTGGCCATCCCGAGGGCGATCCAGATGAGACCGAGCACCACGATCTGGCCCGCGACCGGGCCGCGTGCCGGGTCGACGAACTGCGGAAGGAAGGCCAGGAAGAAGATCGCCGTCTTGGGGTTGAGCACGTTGACCACGAAGCCCTCCCCGAACAGCCTCGGCCGGGACACGGGCGCGACCTGCTTGGCGAGGTCGCCGGTACGGGAGAAGAGCTTCCGCAGGCCGAGGTAGACGAGGTAGGCAGCGCCGAGGTACTTGACCAGGGCGAACGCCGTGGCCGAGGCTGCGAGCAGCGCGCTGATGCCAAGGGCGGCGGCGGCCACGTGGACCACCGAGCCCGCGTGGATGCCCGCGACGGAGACCAGCCCGGCCGTACGTCCCTGCGCCACGCTCCGCGTCACGATGTAGACGACGGCGGGGCCGGGTACGAGCAGCAGCGCGAGGGTCGCCGCGGCGAAGATCGCGAGTGTGGTGATAGGTGGCATGCCGCTGATGCTAGGAAATGCCTGGTAATCCGGTCCAGCGCATTTCGGGGTGTCCGACGCCCCTCTCGGCCGCCCGGTGGCGGAGCCTGCCCGTGTCGGTCAGCCGGCGTGTTGGCACTGGACCAATGGATGACTTTGCCGCAGCGTGGTGTCCGTGAATACGACATCGCCATCCATTACCGACGTCCTCGACGCCGCGCGCCTGATCGCTCCGCACCTGCCGGAGACCCCCATGTGGTCCTATCCGGTGCTCAACGAGCGGCTGGGGACCGAGACGCTCGTCAAGCACGAGAACACCCAGCCCACCGGCGCGTTCAAGGTGCGCGGAGGGATCAACCTGCTCGCCCGCATGCCCGGGGACCAGCGGGCGGCCGGAGTGCTGACCTATTCCACGGGCAACCACGCCCAGTCGATCGCGTACGCGGCCCGTATCTTCGGCGCGCCCTGCACGATCGTGATGCCCGAGAACCCGAACCCGGCCAAGGTCGCGGCGGTCGAGGCACTCGGCGCCACCGTGGAGATCAAGGGAGCCACGATGGTGGAGGCGGGCGAGTACGCTGCCACGCTCGCCGTGGACCGGGGGAACCGCCTGATCAGCCCCGCCGACGAGCCCGGTTTGATCGCCGGGGTCGGCACGCTGTACCTGGAGATGCTGACCCGCCGTCCGGACCTCGACGCGATCTTCGTCCCGGTGGGGTCGGGTACGGGCGCGGCGGGCGCGTGCCTGGTCGCGAAGGCGGTCGCACCCGGGTGCCGGGTGATCGCCGTACAGTCGTCGCTGGCGCCGGCCGCTCACGACTCGTGGCGGGCGGGCGAGCCGGTCAGGCGGCCGGTGCGGACGGTGGCGGACGGCCTCGCGACCGGATCCGCCTTCGCGCTGCCGCAGGAGATCATGCGCGATCTGGACGGCTTCACGCTGGTCACCGATGACGACCTTCGTCTTGCCCAGTGGCTGCTGCTCGCCGAGGCGCACACGCTCACCGAACTGGCCGGGGCCGCCGCGCTGGCCGCCCTCATCAGCAGGAAGGAGGAGTTCGCGGGACGCAAGGTAGGCGTCGTCTGCACCGGCGCCAACGCCGGCCCCGCCGAACTCCAACGCGTCCTGTCCACTGCGTATCCGACGGCTGCGAACCACGGCTGATCACGACGAGGGCGCTACCTGGTGGGCCGGTTGGGTTGTTGTTCCCTCCCGGCACCCATTGCCGGGGGGACCCATCTGCTTCCCACCCAGCAATACGCCCATACAACACGGCGACCAGGGAGTACGGCGACCACTGGATACACCCGGTGCGGCGTTTGGGTGGGGAGCCCCTGGGCTATTCAGGCACGTTCGTGCCGGCGATGCGGCCGTGGATGAGGTCGGTGAGGGTGGCGTGGACCTCGGTCAGGGGGCGCTCGGGGTGAAGTGCCCGGCGCTCGATCGAGACCGTGAGGACCATCCCGAACACCGCCGTCGCCGCCGTCTCCACGTCGAGATCCGCCCGCAACTCTCCAGCGTCGACAGCCTCCCGCAACACGTCGGCGTACACCCCGAGTGCCTGCCTGCGGAGCCGTGCCACCGCCTCCTCCCAGGTGGTGCGCCACATCTCGGCCAGCAGCACTCGGGCGAACGCGCCGTACTCCTCGAAGAAGCGAAGCTGCGCCATCACCACCGCGTCAAGCCGTTGAAGCGGCGCGGAAGCCGGTCCGCCAGGCGGGTTAGGGACGGGTGCCCCACCGGGCGGGGTGAGGGTGGAAGACCCACCTGGTGGGGTGAGGGCGGGAGTCTCGCCGGGGGGCTTGTCGGTGAGGGCATCGTTGAGAGTGTCGGCGAGCCGTTGGATGCCGTGGTCCAGGAGAGCGACGAACAGGCCGTCCTTGCTGCCGAAGTTGTAGAAGACGGTGCCTTTGGCGACCCCGGCGCGGTCGGCGATCGCGTCGACCGTTGTGGCGGTGTAACCCTGCTCGGCGATCAGCTCCACCGCGGCCATGTAGAGCTTGAGCTGGGTCTCCATCTTGCTCATATCAACAGCCCCGGCTTGCTCGTGCGGACGTTTCCAGCTTGCGGACAGGGGAGCTGCGGCTCGTTGACGCACACGTCTCCGGCCTCCGCATGGGCGGCTTGTTCGTACGGATGTCTCTGGTTTCCGGATGAGGGTGCTGCGGCTTGTTGGTGCGGGTGTTTCTGGTTTCCGTCATAGCGACAGCTCTGGGTGGAGGCGGCGCGGGGACCAGGTTCTGGCTCGGTGTGCGGCGAGGACGGTCAGGGCCAGGCCGAGGGCGGTGAAGGCGGTGAGCACGCCGCAAGCCTGCCACACCACGGTCGCGTCGCCGCCGCTGATCAGCCGGCGGAGCGCCCGTACGACCCAGCTCATCGGGAGCCAGGGCGAGATCGCCTGGAAGAACCCGGGGGAGGTCTCGATGGGATAGGTGCCGGCCGCCGAGGTGAGCTGCAGCATGAGCAGCGCCAGCACGAGCACCCGTCCGGCCGGGCCCACAAGGGCGTTGACGGCCTGGACGAGAGCGAGGAATGCCGTGACCGTGAGCGCCAGCAGGCCGAACATGCCCGCCCAGTTCGCCGCGTCGAGCCCGAGGCCGAACCGGATGACTCCCAGCAGCACGGCCACCTGCAGGAAGCCCATGGTGACACCCGGCAGCCAGCCGGCCGTCGCGATGCGCCAGGCGGGGGCGGAGCCCGCGAGCAGGCGAGGGTTCAGCGGGCGCAGGACCATGTAGGTCACCATGGCGCCGACCCACAGCGCCAAGGGGACGAAGAACGGCGCGAAGCCCGTGCCGTAGTTGGGCACGCTGTTGTCGACCTCGCTGTCGAGCCTGATGGGGTCGCTCATCATGCCCGTACGGCTGTCGCGCTCGGAGGCGGTGTAGTCGGGAATCTTGCCGGCGCCGTCGCTGAGACCGCTCGCCAGGTCGTCCGAGCCGTCGGCCAGCTGCACCAGGCCATGGTCGAGCTTGCCGGCCCCCGCGTGCAGCTTGCCGATGCCGCTGTCGAGCCGGCCCGCGCCCTCACCGAGTGCCGCGAGGCCCCCGCTGAGCTGGTCGGCGCCGGTGCTCAGACCGGCGAGGCCCGAGCCGAGCCGTGCCGTGGCACTCACGGCGCTGCCGGTGCCCTCGCTGAGCTTCGCCGAGCCGTCGGCGAGCTGCTTCAGCCCGCTGTCGAGCTCGTTGAACTTGTCGCGCGCCGCGTCGAGCTTCGCGCCGAGCTTGGGCGCGGCGGCGGCGAGCTCGCGCGCGGCCTCGGCGACCGCGTGCGCGTCACGCCGGACGTCGTCGATGGCGGCGCTCCGCTCCTGGACGCGGTCCTGGAGGCGACCGGCCGAGTCGGCGAGCGACCTGGCCGAGTCGGCGGCGTCGCCGAGAAGCGAGCGCAGCTCCGGATCGGCGTCGGGGCGGTCGTCGAGCCAGGCCTCGACCGCGCGCAGGTCGCGCTGGGCGCGGGCGGCGTCGCCGCCGACCTCCGAGGGGAGGTCGGCGAGCCCTGCGGCGACGAGGTCGGCCCCCCTGGCCACGGCGAGTGCCGCCTGCCGGATCTTGTGACCGTTCTCCGTGAGGATCGGCACGTAGGTGTCGGCCGCTCCGTTGACGGTGCCGGAGTAGGCGTGCACCTTCTTGTACGCCTGGGCGTTGCCGGTGGCGAGCTTCGCGGCGCCTCGGTCGAGCTCGGCCAGGCCCTCGCGCAGGGTCGCCGCGCCGCGCTGTGCCGTGGCCAGGCCTCCGGCCAGCCGCGCCGCGCCGCTCTGAGCCGTGGCCGCGCCCGAGGCGAGGCGGTGGGTGCCCTTCTGGGCGTCGCCGAGCCCGTCGTCGAGCGCGGAGGCGCCCTGGCTGGCGGCGGCCGCGCCGTCGCTCAGCTTGCCGGCTCCCTCGGCGGCCTTCGCTGTGGCGTCGTGGATGTCGCCGAAGGACAGGAAGACGCGGTCGAGGTAGTCGTGGATCGCGCTGCGGCCGGCTGCCTCCTTGACCTCGGAGAAGACCGCGTCGGAGATCGTGCGCATGATGTAGCTGCGCCCCGTGTCCACGCGTACGCCGAGTCGCGCCGCCGTGGGGACGCCGTCGCCGTCGGGCGAGGCGAGGTTCGCGCTGAAGTCGGCCGGGATCGTCAGGGACAGGTAATAGGTGCCGTCCCTCACGCCCTGGTCGGCCTGGCGGGCATCGACCTGGTGCCAGGCGAAGACCTCGCGGTCGCGCAGCTCGGCGGCGAGCTCGCCGCCCGCGTCGAGGGTCCTGCCGCCGACCGTCACGGGCCGGTCGGCCACGACCAGGGCGACGGGGATCCTGTCGAGGTTGCCCTGGGGATCCCAGAACGACCAGAGGTAGAGCCCGGCGTAGAGCAGCGGCAGCAGCACGACGGCGGCCAGCGCGGCCCGGGTCAGGCGCGATCTGGTGAACCGGCGCAGCTCCAGCCGCCCGAGCTGGAGCGGAAGCGGCTTCCTCACGACGACTCCTCTTCCTTCGCTTCCACTGCCGCTTCCGCCGGTATCTCGGCCACCGCTTCCGGCGGAGCCTGCGGCGGCTCCCGCCGGGTCTCTTCGGCCGATGCCCGGCCCTCTTCGGACGGACGGTCTTGCGGAGGTGTGGGCTGGGGCTCGGCGGGGTTGGAGGGCAGGGTGATCACGGTGTCGGCGCCGCCGGGTGGGTCGGTGGCGGAGGCGACCACGGTGAGGCCCTCGCGGGACAGGTCGCGCAGCGTCGTCATCAGGCCGGTGCGGTGGTCTTCACGCAGGCCGCCGTCGATGTCGTCGACCAGCAGGATCTCGGGCGCGTCGAGCAGGGCGAGGGCGATGCCCAGGCGCAGCCGCTGGTCGCGGCCGAGGTGGCGTACGAGGGTGCGGTCGGCGTGGGGCAGGCCGGACACGTCGAGCCCGGCCCGGGTGAGCGCGGCGTCGGCGGCGTGGCCGTCGCGACGGCGAAGCACGCTGGGCCGGAGCCGCTCGTGGGCGTGATCACGGATGGAGAGGGCGTCGTCGAGGTCGTTGACGCCGTCGAACAACCCGAGCGCGGTGACGCGGCGGATGCGACGACCGCTGGTGTGACCGCCGGTCACCAACGTGCCCTCGGTGGGGCGCATCCGCCCCCCGAGCGTCAGCAGCAGGCTCGTGCGACCGCTGCCGGTCTCGCCGGCGACCACGGTGACGCTTCCCTGGGGGATGTCGAGGTCGACGTCTCGGTAGACCCAGCCGTGCCCGCCCCTGAGTGACAGCCCGGTCGCGAGGATCGCCCGCGCCCCCTGGCCCTCGCCTTGCATCTCCATGCTCCCTGCCGCCTTGAACTGACCGGTCAGTTCAAAATCTACCACCGCCCAAGGGCGTGCGAGTCCCCGCGCCGTGAATGTTTCATCCCGTTCACATATATGAAATGCATCTGCTTATACGAAATCCTCGACAGCGCAGGTAGATGCCATATGGGGTTCCGAAGAGATGGGCAGGCGTTTCGCCCAGGTCACCAGCGGCATTGACAGTCGTTGGCGTTGTTCTACGTTTAGCTCGTTCGGTTACATGTATGGCGTCCACATATATGAACCGCGAGTCGAGGAGCGTGGTCGTGAACGTGATCGTGAGAAGAACCAGAGCGGGTGCGGTGCTGGCTGCGATGGTGGCGGCCGGTGTGGCGCTGGCGGGTGGTGTCGTGTCCGGGGTGTGGGCGGCGGCGGCGCCGACGTCGGGGACCTACAGCCTGGTCAACGCGGGTAGTGGTCTGTGCCTGGATGTTCCGGGTGGTAGCACGGCCGATGGTACGCAGTTGGTGCAGTACGGGTGTAACTCGGCGGCGAACCAGAGCTGGACGGTCACCTCGGTCAGCGGTGGGGTGACGTTGAAGGCGGGCAACAGCGGTAAGTGCGCGGGGGTCAAGGGTGCGAGCACCTCGGCGGGTGCGGCCGTTCAGCTGGAGAGCTGTTCGGGTGCCTTGTCGCAGACCTGGCAGCTGACCGCGTCGGGGTCGAACTACCGGGTGGTGAACGCCAACGGTGGTAAGTGCCTGAACATCAAGGACAACGCCACCAGCGCCAGCGCCCTGGTCCAGCAGAACTCCTGCGACTCGGTCAGCACCAAGCAGTGGACGCTGAACCCCGCCGGATCCACCCCCAGCAACACCCCGACTCCCACGCCCACCGTCACTCCTCCGCCCGGTAACGCCACGGGCCTGGTCGGCTGGGCCACCCAGGGCGGCGGTACCACCGGTGGCGGGAACACCAGCCCGACCACGGTGACCAGCGCCTCGGCGCTGACCAGCGCGCTGGCGGCCAGTGGCACCGCGGTCATCCGCGTCTCCGGGACGATCTCCTGCTCCGGGATGCTCAAGGTGACCTCGAACAAGAGCGTGCTCGGCAACGCGGGCGCCACGATCGTCGGCTGCGGGCTCAACGTGACCCAGGCGTCCAACGTCATCATCCGCAACCTGACCTTCAGGGACTGGGACGACGACGCCATCAACGTCCAGTACTCCACGCGGGTGTGGATCGACCACAACACCCTCAGCAACGGCTACGACGGGGCGATCGACATCAAGCGCGCCAGCGACTACGTCACCGTCTCGTGGAAC
This sequence comes from Sphaerisporangium sp. NPDC049002, assembly GCF_040649355.1. Lineage (NCBI taxonomy): Bacteria > Bacillati > Actinomycetota > Actinomycetes > Streptosporangiales > Streptosporangiaceae > Sphaerisporangium > Sphaerisporangium sp. NPDC049002. Next base: position 51,269 of record NZ_JBEZFH010000022.1, read on the forward strand.
CGGACCTTCAACCACGACAAGACCATGCTGCTCGGCCACAGCGACGACAACGGGTCGGAGGACAACGGCCACCTGCGGGTGACCTACCACCACAACTTCTTCGACGGCACCAACCAGCGTCACCCGCGCGTGCGCTTCGGCAACCCGGTGCACGTCTACAACAACTACTACGCCAACGTCGGCTCCTCCGGCGGGTACGGCGTCGCCTCCACCGAAGGGGCCGGCGTACTGGTCGAGGGCAACTACTTCGAGAACACCCCGGACCCGTTCCACCGCGGCGAGGCGTCCTCGTCCGCCGGGAGCCTGGTCGCGCGCAACAACTTCTTCGTGAACTCAGGAGCCGGGGACGCCGGAGGCAGCGTCGCCTCCATCCCCTACTCCTACACGCTCGACACTCCGTCGAACATCAAGTCGATCGTCAGCGGCGGCGCGGGCGCGGGCAAGATCAGCGTCTGACGCGCACGCGGGAACCCCGATGAACAAGGCCGGGACCGCGAGGTCCCACGAGCCGAGGAGCGTGATCGTGAGAAGAACCAGAGCGGGTGCGGTGCTGGCTGCGATGGTGGCGGCCGGTGTGGCGCTGGCGGGTGGTGTCGTGTCCGGGGTGTGGGCGGCGGCGGCGCCGACGTCGGGGACCTACAGCCTGGTCAACGCGGGTAGTGGTCTGTGCCTGGATGTTCCGGGTGGTAGCACGGCCGATGGTACGCAGTTGGTGCAGTACGGGTGTAACTCGGCGGCGAACCAGAGCTGGACGGTCACCTCGGTCAGCGGTGGGGTGACGTTGAAGGCGGGCAACAGCGGTAAGTGCGCGGGGGTCAAGGGTGCGAGCACCTCGGCGGGTGCGGCCGTTCAGCTGGAGAGCTGTTCGGGTGCCTTGTCGCAGACCTGGCAGCTGACCGCGTCGGGGTCGAACTACCGGGTGGTGAACGCCAACGGTGGTAAGTGCCTGAACATCAAGGACAACGCCACCAGCGCCAGCGCCCTGGTCCAGCAGAACTCCTGCGACTCGGTCAGCACCAAGCAGTGGACGCTGAACCCCGCCGGATCCACCCCCAGCAACACACCGACGAGCACTCCGACCACGACCCCGACCAGCTCCCCGGGATCGTGGCCGAGCGCCAACGGCCAGCAGGCCGTGAGCAGCACCATCAGCGTCTCGGGCACTCTGGACGGCGGCCTGAAGCGCTACTACGCCACGGGGAACATGGGCGACGGCGGCCAGAGCGAGAGCCAGCTGCCCATCTTCGAGCTGGCGAACGGCGCGGTGCTGAAGAACGTGATCATCGGGGCTCCCGCGGCCGACGGCGTCCACTGCCTGGGCACCTGCACGCTGCAGAACGTCTGGTGGGAGGACGTGGGCGAGGACGCCGCGACGTTCATGGGGACCTCGTCGTCGCAGACGATGACCATCGACGGCGGCGGCGCCAGGAGCGCCACGGACAAGGTGTTCCAGCACAACGGCCCGGGCACGATGTACATCAGGAACTTCCAGGTCTCCGACTTCGGGAAGCTCTATCGAGCCTGCGGCAACTGTACGAACTCGTACAAGCGGGACGTGGTCATCTCCAACGTCACCGCGACCTCCCCGGGCAAGAGCCTGGCCGGGATCAACACCAACTGGGGCGACACCGCGAGGTTCTCCAACATCACGATCGTCAACGACTCCAGCAAGAAGATCGTGATCTGCGAGAAGTACAAGGGTGTGCCGAAGGGCAGCGAGCCCACGAAGATCGGAAGCGGTGCCGACGGCACCAACTGCCTCTACTCCTCGTCGGACATCACCTACAGGTAAGGCGCCCCGACCGGTAGGCCCCCGGAACCGCCCGAGGGCGGAGCACACGAATGCGGGAAGCCCCCGTGCCGACGGCACGGGGGCTTCTGGCTCGACCGGCGTCCGCGCTCCGGCAGGGAGCGGGGTGACGTACGGCGAAGCGGACCGCTCAGATGGTGCCGTAGTCCGCCAGGAACAGCGCCTCGGCGGTCGCCGCGCGGCGGAGCTCTTCGAGGACGAGCCGCTCGTTCGGCGCGTGGATCGCCGCGCCGTCGTCCTCGGCGCCGAACAGCAGGATCTCGGCGGCGGGGAACTGCCTCACCAGGGTCGCCACCAGCGGGATGGAACCGCCCGAGCCGATGTCACGCGGCGCCCGGCCGAAGGCGCGCTCCATCGCGCGGTTCAGCGCGGCCCTGGCGCGTCCACCGGTGTCGGCGAGGTAGCCGGAGCCGAGGACCCGGTCGGTCACCGACACCTGCACGCCCCACGGCGCGGCCCGGCGAAGGTGCTCCACCACGTCGTCGGCGGCCGTGCCAGGATCGCCCGCCGGGGGGACCCGGACGGTGACGCGGGCCCGGGCCACGGCCTGGACGGCGTTGATCGCACCGTTGACGGTCGGCGCGTCGATGCCGGTGACCGTGATCGCGTACGAGGCCCACAGGCGGTCGGCCGGCGAGCCGGAACCGACCAGGGACACGCCGTCGAGCACCCCGGCGGTGGCGCGGAACTCCGCGTCGGAGGGGCCGGAGCCGAGGAAGACGCCACGCGGCAGGCCGGGGACCCTGATGTCGCCGTTGTCGTCGTGCAGCGAGGCGAGCATGCGGATCAGCGCCGACAGGGCGTCGGGGCTGGCGCCGCCGAACGAGCCGCTGTGCAGCGACTCCTTCAGGGACCTGACCTCGACGGTGAACGCGGCGAGGCCGCGCAGGGACGTCGTGACGGACGCCTCGCCCACGCTCGGGTTGCCGGTGTCGGCCACGACGATCGCGTCGGCGCGGAACAGCTCGGGGTTCTTCTCGACGAACGCCTCCAGGCGCTCGCCCGCGTACTCCTCCTGGCCCTCGACGACGACCTTGATCCCCACGGGGAAGCGGCCCTGGAAGGCCCGCAGCGCGAGCACGTGGGCGATGACGCCCGACTTGTCGTCGGCGGCGCCCCGGCCGTACAGCTCGCCGTCGACCAGGGTGGGCTCGAACGGGGCCGTGCGCCACAGCGAGAGGTCCCCGGCGGGCTGCACGTCGTAGTGCGCGTACAGGAGCACGGTGGGCGCCCCGGGAGGCGCGGGCGCCTCGCCGTAGACGGCGGGGAAGCTGCCTTCGACGGGGATCTGCCGGACGTGCGGCAGCCCCACGCTGCGCAAAAGCTCCTCGGTCATCGCGGCGGCCGCGTACACCGGCTCCTCCGGATGACCGGGGAAGGCGACCGAGGGGATGGAGACCAGCCGCCTCAGCTCGTCCACCGCCCGGGGCATCTCGGCTGTGACGGCGTTCTCGATTAGCTCAGGAGTCACGACTATCTGTTCCCCGCATCGACTGTGTTCTGATCCGACACATTGCATCACAGATGTGATACCGGCCGTGCCACCAGCGGCGAACGCCGTGATCACCGGTGCTCCGGGACGGCGTCCCCGCCGTCGCCAAGCCTTTGAGGAGTGGCGAAAAGCGCGACACCCCACACGGATTTCGTCGTTGTTACATACCGATATCACGGATTCCGAAGTTCTTGCATAGTGTCGCCACGCAACCAGTTGTAATCATCGGTGTGGAGCATGCACACTGAGGACAGTCGAGATCACTGAGGAAAGATAGCCATGACGCGACCTGAAACCGACACGGCCGCCGTCCTGAGGGCAGCGCAGGACAACCTGTGGATGCACTTCACCCGGCACAGCTCCTACGACGCCGGCGAGGTCCCGACGATCGTGCGGGGCGACGGTGCCCATATCTATGACATCCACGGCAAGCGCTACCTGGACGGCCTCTCCGGGCTGTTCGTCGTGCAGGTGGGCCACGGGCGCACCGAACTCGCCGAGGCCGCCGCGAAGCAGGCCCAGGAGCTCGCCTTCTTCCCCCTGTGGTCGTACGCCCACCCCAAGGCCGCCGAGCTGGCCCAGCGCCTCGCGGAGCTCGCCCCCGGTGACCTGAACCGTGTGTTCTTCACCACAGGCGGCGGCGAGGCCGTCGAGTCGGCGTGGAAGCTGGCCAAGCAGTACTTCAAGATCACCGGCAAGCCGGGCAAGCACAAGGTCATCAGCCGCGCGGTCGCCTACCACGGCACCCCGCAGGGCGCCCTGTCGATCACCGGCATCCCCGCGTTCAAGCAGCCCTTCGAGCCGCTCGTGCCGGGCTCGGTGCGCGTGCCGAACACCAACTACTACCGCGCCGCCGGGGACGGCGCGACCGCGCGACTCGTCGCGGCGCTGTCGCGAAACACGCGCCCGCCGGGGGACTATACGGTCCTCCGGTTCCACCCGCTGCCTCCGAT
>NZ_JBEZFH010000023.1:0-52015 GCF_040649355.1 Sphaerisporangium sp. NPDC049002
AGGCCGTACGCGGGGGTGCTGGGGCAGGACGCGCCGACCAGTGTGCTGGCGATGGCGGTGGTCCCGGCGGTGGGGTACATGCTGACCTGGACCGGCTGGTTCGCCACCGCGTACGGGTACGGCCGCAACTGGGCCCAGGCCACCTCCAGCGGCTGGGCCTACTGGGTGTTCAGCTCGCTGCGATCGTGGGTCGACTACCACATGCAGGTGCTCGGGTTCCACACCGGTCTGGCCGAGCCCCACTCCTACCAGTCGTGGCCCTGGCAGTGGCCCCTGCTCATGCGGCCGGTCGCGTTCTACTACCCCCCGGACGCGAAGGGTTGCGGCGCCGCGTCGTGCTCGCAGGCCGTGCTCGGGGTGGGCACCCCGGTCATCTGGTTCGGCGCGGTCCTGGCGTTGATCGCCCTGATCGCCTGGTACGGGTCCACCCGCGACTGGCGGGCGGGGGCGGTGCTGCTGACCTTCGCCGTGGGATGGCTGCCGTGGTTCTACTACGCCGTGGCCGACAAGCGCACGATGTTCCTGTTCTACATGGCGCCCATGCTGCCGTTCATGGTCCTGGCGCTGGTGCTCGTCGCCGGCCTGCTCATCGGGCCCGCCAGGGTGGGCACGACGCGCAGGGCCGTCGGCGCCGCGGTCGTGGGGGCCTTCATGCTGCTGAGCGTGGTCAACTTCGGCTGGCTGTACCCCGTGCTGTCGGCCGAGCTGATCCCCTACGACGACTGGAACCGGCGCATGCTCTTCCGTAGCTGGATCTAGACGGCCGCCTCCTTCGCGGGCGCGACGGCGGGCCTGCGACGCGGCCGTACCCCGTGGCGGAGCACGACGGCGGCGGCCAGGAACGCCAGGGGGGCCGCGGGCAGCAGGTAGCGGTAGTCGAACTCCGCCGTGGCGGCGGGGGCGACCACCAGGGCGGCGGACGCGACCAGCGGCAGGAGCGCGGGGCCGCCCAGCCGGCGCCAGCGGGCCACGACGCCGGCGATGCCGACCAGCAGGGCCAGGCCCACGCCGAGGCCGGGCAGGTAGAAGACGCGCTGGTAGCGCTCCATGAAGGTCGCCCAGGGCCAGTAGACCCTGGTGCTGGCCCGGCCCTGCTCGTAGGCCACCACGTCGCGGTCGGTGGTGCCCCGGTAGCTGGGCCACTTGGGCACCGACGACATCAGCCGTACGGGATCCTTCCTGCTGACGCCCTTGTTGAAGAACTGGTACTGGTTCCAGGTGTTGGCGTCGGGGAAGACCGGCCGGTCCCAGCGGAAGCTGCGCAGCAGGTCGCCGGTGACCGCCGAGAGGTAGTCGCCCGGCTGGGCCAGGATCGCGCGCTTGGCGAACTTGCCCGCCGCGTCGTTGATCGACCTGTCGAACTTGTCGGTGCCCCAGCGGTGCAGGACCTCGCCGAGGCCGCTGTACCAGAGGTAGAGCTGGGAGAACTCGCTGCGCTCGATGCTCGGGTTGTTGCACAGCGGGATCAGGTCCTGCTCGCGCTGGAGGTCGGGTTTGATCTTCTTGCAGTCGGCGAACTTCGCCGTGCGCATGTAGAGGATGAGCCCGTCGCTCTGGGTCATCGCGAACTGGCCGTTGGCGCTCGCGAACCACCCCATGTACGCCACGACCGGCACCGCGCAGGCCGTCACGACCGCCAAGACCGGCTTCCAGCCGGTGCGCTTGATGAGCAGGAACACCACGACCACGGCGAGGATGGGCAGGCCGATGCTGCGGGTGAGCGCGGTGAGCGCCAGGAGCAGGCCGACGGCCGCGCCCGTCCTCCACGACATCTTCCTGTGCCACAGGACCACCGTCACAAGGCCCACGATCAGCAGCGTGAACATGGTGTCGGACATGATCATCTGCTCAAGCTGGATCTGGTACGCGTCGAACAGCACGGGCACGGCGGCGATGGTCGCGCCCCAGTCGGGCAGCCCAAATTTGCGTCTCAGAAGCACATAGATCAGCACCGCCGTCGCCAGGCCCATGAGGTGCTGCGTAAAGACCACCAGCGCGAAGCTGTGAAAAGGCTTGAGGATCAGGAGCCAGAACCCGTACCCGTCGGGACGGATGGGATGCGGGCGCGGGTGCAGGGCGACCGAGACATACTCGTAGGAGTCGTTGAACCACATCGCCGGCCGGTAGCCGAGCATCGCGACCACTCTGAGCAGTGAGCCCAGTGTGAAGGCGATCACGAAAAGGCGCCGCCGCCTCAGGAACCCGAGAAGGCGCGCACCCTTGCTCGGCGTCGGCACATCCGCCTGCGCCGGTTCGGCAACGGTCACCATGGTTTACAGGATGCCAGCCCTTTCACGGACTTGACCCGAGCATCTGGGGGCAGAGGGCATCATGGTCTAACTACGCACCGGATGATCGAGGCGCAAACGAGGGGTTTCGACGTGGAACTGACCGTGGTCATGCCATGCCTGAACGAGGCGGAGACCGTCGAAACGTGTGTCCGCAAGGCGCTGGCCTGCATGGCGGAGCATGGCATCGAGGGCGAGGTGGTGATCGCCGACAACGGCAGCACCGACGGATCCCAGCAGCTCGCCCGCGACGCGGGAGCCCGCGTGGTCCACGTCGACGCGAAGGGGTACGGCAACGCCCTGATCGGCGGCATCCGCGCCGCGCGCGGCCGCTACGTGATCATGGGCGACGCCGACGACTCGTACGACTTCACGGCGCTGCTGCCCTTCGTCGAGGAGCTGCGCGCGGGCGCCGACCTGGTCATGGGCAACCGCTTCCGGGGCGGCATCGAGCCGGGAGCCATGCCCCCGCTCCACAAGTACCTCGGCAACCCCGTGCTCTCGTTCATCGGACGGCTGTTCTTCCCCAGCGCCATCCGCGACTTCCACTGCGGCCTGCGCGGGTTCCGCCGCGACTCGATCCTCAAGCTCGGCCTGCAGACCGGCGGCATGGAGTTCGCCAGCGAGATGGTCGTCAAGGCCACCCTGCAGGGCCTCGACGTGCGCGAGGTCCCGACGACCCTCGCCCGCGACGGCCGCTCCCGCCCGCCGCACCTGCGCTCGTGGCGGGACGGCTGGCGTCACCTGCGCTTCCTGCTCCTCTACAGCCCCCGCTGGCTGTTCCTGATCCCCGGCGCCGTGTTGATGGCCCTCGGCCTGGTGGCGGGCGCCGCGCTGACCTTCGGCCCGGTGTACATCGGCAAGCTGGCCTTCGACGTCGACACCCTCGTGGGCGCGTCGGCGATGGTCGTGATCGGCTTCCAGGCGGTGCTGTTCGGCCTGTTCACCAAGGTGTACGCCGCGGAGGAGGGCTTCCTCCCGGAGGACCGCCGCATCAAGCGCCTGGTCGACGTGGTCACGCTGGAGAAGGGCCTGGTCGCGGGCAGCCTGCTGGCGATCGGCGGTCTCGCGGGCATGGTCGCGTCGCTGGCCCACTGGCAGGTGCGCAACTTCGGCGAGCTGATCCCGGCCGAGTCGCTGCGCCTGGTCGTGCCGTCTGCGACCGCCCTCATCATGAGCTTCCAGACCATCTTCGCCGCGCTGTTCATCAGCATCCTCGGCATCCGCCGCACCAAGGAGACGCCGGTCGACGTCGCCGCCTCCGCCGCCGAGGAGGCCGCCGAGGCCGTCAAGCGCGAGGCCACCCCCGCCGCCTGACGTCCCGCGGACCGGCGGAAGATCGGCTCAACCTTCGTAATCTGTTCGAGACGCCATTCCCGGCCGTCTAGGCTTGTCCCATGTCCCAGCACATTTTGACCGCCGTCGCCTGGCCCTACGCCAACGGCCCCCGCCACATCGGGCACGTCTCCGGGTTCGGGGTTCCGTCCGACGTCTTCAGCCGCTACCAGCGGATGGCGGGCAACAAGGTGCTGATGATCAGCGGGACCGACGAGCACGGCACGCCCATCCAGGTGCAGGCCGACAAGGAGGGCGTGAGCGCCCGCGAGCTGGCCGACCGCTACAACCGGGTGATCACCGACGACCTCACCGCCCTCGGCCTGTCGTACGACCTGTTCACCCGCACCACGACGGGCAACCACTACGCCGTCACCCAGGAGATCTTCAAGGGTCTCTACAACAACGGCTACATCTTCCCGAAGACCACGATGGGCGCGGTCTCCCCGTCCACCGGCCGCACCCTCCCCGACCGCTACATCGAGGGCACCTGCCCCATCTGCGGGTACGACGGGGCGCGTGGCGACCAGTGCGACAACTGCGGCAACCAGCTCGACCCGATCGAGCTGATCAACCCCAAGAGCCGGGTCAACGGCGAGACGCCCAAGTTCATCGAGACCGAGCACTTCATGCTCGACCTCCCCGCCTTCGCCGAGGCGCTGGCCGGCTACATGCACGCGAAGCAGGGCGAGTGGCGGCCGAACGTCCTGAAGTTCGCGCTCAACCTGCTCGGCGACATGCAGCCCCGCGCGATCAGCCGCGACCTCGACTGGGGCGTGCCGATCCCGCTCGACGGGTGGAGCGACCGCGGCGACAAGCGCCTGTACGTCTGGTTCGACGCGGTCATCGGCTACCTCAGCGCGTCCATCGAGTGGGCGCGCAGGTCCGGCGACCCCGACGCCTGGCGGCAGTGGTGGCAGAACCCCGACGCCCGCGGCTACTACTTCATGGGCAAGGACAACATCGTCTTCCACGCCGAGATCTGGCCGGCGATGCTGCTCGGCTACAACGGCGAGGGGGCGCGCGCCGGCACGCCCGGGTCGCTCGGCAAGCTGGCGCTGCCGTCCGAGGTGGTCTCCAGCGAGTTCCTGACGATGGAGGGCCGCAAGTTCTCCTCCAGCCGCCAGGTCGTGATCTACGTCCGCGACTTCCTGGAGCGCTACGACGCCGACGCCCTGCGCTACTACATCTCGGTGGCGGGCCCCGAGAACCAGGACACCGACTTCACCTGGTCGGAGTTCGTCAACCGCAACAACGGCGAGCTCGTGGCCGCCTGGGGCAACCTGGTCAACCGGTCGATCTCGATGGCGGCCAAGAACTTCGGCGTGGTGCCGGAGGCCGGCGAGCTCACCGACGCCGACCGCGCGCTGCTCGCGCGGAGCCGGGCCGCGTTCCCGGCCGTCGGCGCCGAGCTGGGCAGGTCGCGGTTCAAGAACGCCATCACCGAGGCCTTCGACGTCGTGCGGGACGCCAACCGCTACCTCGCCGAGCAGGAGCCGTGGAAGATCAAGGACGACCCCGACCGGGTGAAGTCGATCCTGCACGTCTCCCTCCAGATCGTCGACGACGCCAAGACCCTGCTCACCCCCTTCCTGCCGGCCTCCTCGAACAAGATCTACTCGATGCTCGGCGGCGAGGGCGTCTGGTCCGGGATGCCCGAGATCCACGAGGTCGACGAGGACGGCGGCACCCCCTACCGCGTCATCACCGGGCAGTACGACGGCGCTGCCGTGTGGGAGTCCAGGCCGATCCGGCCGGGCGTCCCGCTGGCCCCGCCGACGCCGCTGTTCCGCAAGCTCGACACCAAGGTCGTCGACGAGGAGCTCGCACGCCTCGCCGAGTGAAGCCGTTGACGCGAGCCGTTCACGCGAGTCGTCTACGCGAGTCGTTCACGCGAGCCGTCCGCACGATGGGGAGTCGAAAGTGACCACCGTTCCCGCCCCGCCGCCCCTGGGCGCCGAGGTGTTCGACAGCCACTGCCACCTGGACATCATGGTCGGCGACCGCAAGGCGTCGTCGGGCGATCAGGTGGCGCTGGCCGCCCAGGCGTCCGAGGGCACCGTCGGGCGCATCCTCGGCGAGGCGCGGGCGGTGGGCGTCACGAGGCTGGTGACGATCGGGTACGACCTGCGGTCGTCCCGCTGGAACGCCGAGGCCGCGCGCGACCACGAGGGCGTCTACGCGGGGGTGGCGATCCACCCCAACGAGGCGCACGCGGCCACGCCCGAGACGCTCGCCGAGATCGAGAAGCTCGCCCGCGAGCCGCACGTGCGGGCCGTGGGCGAGACCGGCCTCGACTACTACCGCGACTGGGCCTCCCGTGCCGACCAGGAGGCCTCCTTCCGCGCGCACATCGAGATCGCGAAGCGCACGGGCAAGGCGCTGGTGATCCACGACCGTGAGGCCCATGACGACGTGCTCCGGGTCCTGGCCGAGGAGGGGGCTCCGGATGTCGTGGTGTTCCACAGCTACTCCGGCGACGCCGCCATGGCCCGCAGGTGCGTCGACGCCGGATACTTCATGTCCTTCTCCGGGCCGGTCACGTACAAGAACGCCGCCGACCTCCGCGAGGCCGCCCGGGTGGCGCCGCGGGAGCTGATCCTCGTCGAGACCGATGCCCCCTACCTGCCGCCCACGCCCCACCGGGGAAAGCCCAACGCGCCCTACCTGATCCCGCTCACGATGCGCTGCCTCGCCCAGGTCAAGGCCATGGACGTCGACGACCTGGCCCGTGCGATCAGCGCCAACGGCGAACGGGTATTCGGCTCCTGGTAAACGGCGCCGCTCGTGATCGTCATGGCGGTGCCCCCTCCCCGGCAGGCGAAGGCCGATGAAGCCTGGTGACCCAAAGCGACCGTCAAGTGACCGACTGTTTTCGGTGATCCGGTTGAGGCGTCCGGAAGGCGGCGCTAGCGTCATCAGCCGGTCTACCCCGAAGGACGCGCAGTGGATTCATCACCGGCCCCGAGACCCGCCGCCCGGCGTGCGGGGTCGCGTCGTGCCCCACGCCGCCGCTCCCGCCTCGTGGCCGGCATCCGTTCGCCCTGGACGGCCGTGGCCTGCGGCCTCGTGGCGGGCGTCTCGCTCGGCCTGCTCACCGGGGTCGTGCTGACGAAGGAGGTGCGTCTCGCGGTCGACGGGGGCGAGACGACGGTCCGCAGCTTCGGCGGCACCGTGCGCGACGTGCTCGCCGAAGCCAAGGTCCGGGTCGGCCCGTACGACAAGGTGTATCCCCCGGGGTCCGCGGAGGTGCGCGACGGCACCTCGATCGTCGTACGGCACGCCAGGCCGCTGGTCCTCACCGTGGACGGCAGGAAGAGCACCCACACGGTCACCGCGCTCAACGTGGGCGAGGTCCTCCAGCAGTTCAACCTGAGCGGGCGCAGGGCGATGCTGTCGGCGTCCCGCATGCGGCAGATCCCCATGTCGGGCTTCTCGCTCGACGTCCGTACCGAGCGCCGGGTGACCGTCGTCAGGGGCGGGGTACGGCTGGACGCGGTGACCACCGGCCGCACGGTGCGGGCCGTGCTCGCCCAGCAGAAGATCACCCTCGCCAAGGGCGACAGGGTGCGCCCGCCGATGGGCGCCTTCCCCGAGGACAGCGAGGTGATCCGCATCATCCCGGCCGCGCCGCCGCGACCGGTCCACCTGGTGGCGGTCAACCCGTCGGTCGCCTCGCTCAACTGGACGGCGCTGGCGCGGTGCGAGACGTTCGCCAACCCCAAGTCGTTCAACCCGCGCGGGCCCTACTACGGCATGTACCAGTTCAGCCTCCCCATGTGGCAGGCCGTCGGCGGCAGCAGGACCCCGCTCGACTGGTCGGCGCCCGAGCAGACCTACCGGGCGCAACTGCTCTACCAGAGGGTCGCGGGCCGATGGCGCGGCCAGTGGCCGAGCTGCGGCGCCCGCCTGTTCACCCGCTGACGCGCCGGGTCACCGGCCCGGGCGGACGACCGGCATGGGCGGTCAGCCGCTGACGGAGGCGCCGAAGTCGGCGGGCGAGCCTTCTGGCACGCCCGGCACCCCGCCGCGTCCGGGCCCCAGGAGCCGGATGGGCCTCCCTTCTCGCATGATCGCGACGGCGCCGCCGGGGGACGAGTGCTCGTCGGGCACCCCGGCCAGCAGTCCGGTCCCGGCGCCGAACGGGTCGGTCGCGCCGAAGGAGGCGAGGGACCAGCCGAGGTGGTCGTGCGCGTGCGGCTCGTCCAGCCGGGCGGGCGGGGCGCCCTGGTCGCCCGTCAGCAGGACCCCTCTGATCACCCCCGCCTCCGTGCCGTCGCCGGAGTCGAAGGGGCTGCCGATGGCCAGGGAGAGGGAATCCGGGCCCGCGACCATGGCGAGCGACCAGCCGAGTGCGGCCTTCGCCACGGCGGGCTGGTCAGCGAGGCCCTCGGCGCCGAGCCGGACGGTCCTCGCCGGGCGCAGGTTCCCCGCCTGGTCGGCCTGGAACGTCTGCACCAGCCCGGAGTCCGCCACTCCTCCCACGTCGGCGAGGGGAGCGCTTGCCGCGAGGTATGGCCTGCCGTCGAACTCCGCGTAGGCGAGTGCGTAGCCGTACCGGTCTCCCGGGTGCTCCTCGACACCCTTGACCGAGTCCGGGATGCCCCACTTCACGCTGGTGTAGGTCTCGCCCGCCTCGGCGACGTCGAAGATGACCTCCACGGCTCCGGTGTCCGCCTTGCCGGAGTCCGCGCCCTGCTGGCCCGCCCCGTCGTCGTTCTCGTACGGAATGCCGATCGCGAGGTCGGCGGAGCCGGCCTGTCCGCCGAGGTGGCCGAACACCAGCGACCAGCCGAACAGGTCGCCTTCCTCGCTGTTGCCCACGACGCCCTCGCCCTCCTGGGTGACGCGCTTGGGTGTGCGGGGCCCGGTGTCCGCCTGGGCGGGGTACACGTAGACCGCGCCCGCGTCACCGGTGCTGTCGGCGTCCTCGTACGGCGCTCCGACCGCGATCACGCCTCCGGGGCCGTCCTTCGGCCCGGCGGCGGCCAGGGCCCAGCCGAAGTGCGCGTTCACCTCCGGCTGCGGAGGCGGGAGCTTCTCGACGGCCTCGGGAGGCACCTGGCCGCCCTTGGCCCCGCCATGGATCACGTACACGGCTCCCGCGCCGGCCGTCCCGTCGACCTCCGCGTAGGGGGCGCCCACGACGACGTCCAGGCATCCGTCGCCGTCGACGTGGGTCGTACGGACCGTCCAGCCGAAGGCGGCCCCGGCGCCCGCGTCGGGTGCGGTGACCACGAAGCCGCCGCCGCTCCCGTCGGCGGGCAGGATGTGGACGGTCCCGGCCCCCGGCACGCCGGCGGCGTCCGCGAGCGGGTCGCCCACGGCCACGTCGTCACGGCCGTCGCCGTCGAAGTCGGCGGCGCCGGCCTTGGAGCAGTCGGCCGCCGCGTCGGCGCGCGAGGGGGCCGCCCCGGTCAGGGAGGCCGCCAGAAGCCCGGCGACCAGCGGGGACACCAGCAGCGGGCGCCAGGTCACAGCCGTACCTCGATCGTTTTCGTGTCGGAGATCCGCAGCTTGAGCACGGCGGCGTCGCGTGCCGGGGGCACGTCGTAGACGAACACCCCGTCGATCTTGTCGCCGGGATAGAGGGTGTCGGGCACGGCCGTGGAGGACTGGTCCACCTCGTGCTCGCCGCCACGGTCGTCCACCAGGACCGGCGGTTCGGCGGGGGGTGTGGCGGAGACCCCGCCGGAGTTCATGAGGGTCCATCCGATCACGCAGAAGCGGCCCTTCGAAGGCGTGGCGTCCTCGTACGAGGTCAGCCCGCACCTGGCGGGCCTCGGGATGACGAACTGCGCGTCCTCGACGAACGAACCCGTCGTGAAGCGCCTGCCCACGTCGGTTTCGGGCGCGGCGGGGGTGGTGACGGCGGCCGCGCCGGTCGCGCGTACCTGTGAACGGCCGTGGAGCACCATCGCCAGCACCCCGCCCGTGACGACGAGCCCCGCGAGCACGGTCAGCGCCGGCAGCAGCCACCTGCGGGACCGTCTCGGCGCCTCCTGCTCAGGATCGGGCACCAGGGACGGCACGGTGGCGGCGGTCGTGCCGGTCTGAGGATGGGTGTCGTCCGCCCGCGCGCCGGAAAAGGGCGGTTCTGCGAGGACGGAGGTGGCCGGGACCAGGGTCTCCTGAACCGGAGCGCCGGGCGGGGAAGCCTCGGGGGAGGGCGCGGCTCCGGAGCCGCTGCTGGGGACGCTGTCGGCGGCCGCCGCGGTGACGGCGGCGGCGACGTTCGCGGGGGGCTCCCACGACTCGCTCAGCATCTCGGTGGCCACGAGCGTCGGAGGATCCGCCGGCGACACCGGCGAGGGCGCCGGTCCCGGCCGCGCGATGTCGCCGCCGACCAGCGCGATCAGCAGGTCCTGCGCGGAGGGCCTGCGCCGGGGATCGGGATCGGTGGCCAGCCGCACCAGACGGTCGAGCGGCGCGGGGAGGGTGCCCAGGTCGGGCCTGCCGGTCAGCACGCGGGACGCGAGGGTCATCATGTCGCCGCGCCCGTACGGATGCCGCCCGTTGCCGGCGTAGGCGACCAGGCACCCCCAGGCGAACACGTCGGCCGCGGGGGAGATCTCCTCGCCGCGCACCTGCTCGGGGGCCCACCAGCCAGGGCTGCCCAGCAGCTCGCCGGACTTCGTGACCCCCTGGGTCGCGTCCAGGGCGCGGGCGATGCCGAAGTCGATCACGCGGGGGCCCGACATCGAGAGGATCACGTTGGCGGGCTTGAGGTCGCGGTGTACCAGGCCCGCGACGTGGATGGCCGCCAGGGCCGCGGCCACGCCCAGCGCGACGCCGTGCAGCGTGCCGGCCTCCAGCGCGCCGTAGCGGGAGATCTGCGCCGACAGCGGGGTCCCCGCGATGTACTCGGTGACCATGTACGGCCGGCCGTCCGCGGCGTTGCCGTTGTCGAGCACCTGCGCCGTGCAGAACGACGCGACCCGGCGCGCGTTGGCCACTTCGGAATGGAACCGCACCGCGAAACCCTCGTCGACCGTGAACTCGGCCTTGACCACCTTGACGGCGACCGGTCTCCCGGTGGGGGCCTCGGCGAGGTACACCGTGCCCATGCCGCCCTGACCGAGCCGGCCGAGTAATCGGTACGGCCCGATCCGTGGTGGATCGAACGGTTGTAACGGTTCCGCACCGGCACGGTCCACTGACGACGCCTCCTCGCTTCCGGGCGCGGCCAAACTACCCATGCCCACTTTCCTCCTGCTTGAAGATCAGTTACGGCTGGTGGGGCGCTTGAGGCGATTTGCCGCCTTCCGCTGGAGACCATTCGGTGCGGGACACTGGGTGGATGGGGAGTTCAATTGTTAGCCTGCTCGGTCCAGTTGAAATACGTAATTTGGCGGACAAGCTCGACCTTCGTCCGACCAAGCGGCTCGGGCAGAACTTCGTCATCGACGGCGGCACCGTGCGGCGCATCGTCAGGGTGGCCGAGGTGTCCTCCGACGACGTGGTGATCGAGGTCGGGCCGGGGCTCGGGTCCCTCACTCTCGCACTTCTCCCCGAGGTCCGTGAGGTGATCGCGGTCGAGATCGACCCCGTCCTCGCCGGTCAGCTCCCGCTGACGGTCGCCGACCGCGCCCCCTCGCTGGCCGGCCGGCTGACGGTCGTCGAGGCCGACGCGATGCGCGTACGGCCTGAGCAGCTCGGCCGGGAGCCCACGGCCCTGGTGGCCAACCTGCCGTACAACGTGGCCGTGCCCGTCGTGCTCCACCTGCTGGAGGTGCTCCCCTCGCTGCGCCGGGGGCTGGTGATGGTCCAGTCGGAGGTGGCCGACCGCATGGCCGCGGGTCCCGGCTCCAAGGTGTACGGCGTGCCGTCCGTCAAGGCCGCCTGGTACGCCGACGTGCGCCGCGCCGGGCCGGTGGGCCGCACCGTCTTCTGGCCGGCGCCCAACGTCGACTCCGGGCTCGTCGCGATGTCGCGCCGGGAGCCGCCTGCGACCACCGCCTCCCGCGAGGAGGTCTTCGCGGTGGTCGACGCGGCGTTCGCCCAGCGCCGCAAGACCCTCCGCGCCGCGCTGGCCTCCTGGGCGGGCACGGCCGCGGCGGCGGAGACGGCGCTGCGGGCGGCGGGGGTCGATCCGTCGGAGCGCGGGGAGCAGCTCCGCGTCGAGGACTTCGCCAGGATCGCCGAGAGCCGCCCTTCTCCCAAGTAGCCGCGACCCGGCGGACGGTAGCCGCTACCCGGCGACGGCCGCGCCGAAGTCGGTCCCCTTCCCGGGGCCCGGGAACGGAGTGATCCTCCCGTCGCCGGGGCGGAGCATCCGGACGTCGCCGCCCGAGGCCGGGACGAGCGCGACCGCGCCGATCCGCTCCCGGTCGGGGACGCCGATGACCAGACGGCCGCCGCCCGCGCCGCTGACCGACCAGCCGAAGTGGTCGTAGGTCTGCGGCGTCTTCGCCCGGATCAGGCGCCCGGGCGGCCGGGGCGGGTCCTGACCGCCGCTCGTGCCGGCGAGACCGGGTTCCGCGAGGGGGATCACGTGGACCGCGCCCGTCTCCGGGCGCGTGCCGTCGCCGTCGAACGGCACTCCGACCACGAGGTCCCCTCCCGAGAACGCCAGCGAGAAGCCGAACGCGTCGTGCGGCTCGGAGACCTCCGCGACCCCGCCGGCCCCCTGCCACAGCGTCCCGGCGGGCTGTGGGTCCTGGCCAGGACGGCCCCGCCGCATGAGCTGGACGATCCCGGCGTCCCGCACGCCGAGCGGATCGGCGTGGGGGGCGCCGGCCGCGAGGAATCCCACGCCGTCCTTCTCCCCGTAGGCCAGGGAGTATCCGAACAGGTCGCCGGCCCGCGCCTGCTGGGTGAGCTCGGACAGGCTCCATCCCCTTCCGCGGTAGCCCGTCCCGGTCCCGGGGTCGTACAGGACCGTCACCGCTCCCGCGTCGGGAGTGGCCGTCGACCCGCTGCCGGTGTCCTCGTACGGGGCCCCGACGGCGAGGTCCGGAGCGGGCCCGCCGCCCAGCGCCCCGAGGGCGACCGACCATCCGAACAGGTCACCGGCCTCGCCGTCGCCAGGAACGCCGGGCGACTCCTGGGTGACGCGACGGGGCGCCTCGGGGGTGCGGCCGTCGGCGCCGCCGAATCGGTACAGGTAGACCGCGCCGGAGTCGGGGACGCCGTCCGCGTCCTCGTAGGGCGCGCCCACGGCGAGGGCGCCGGAGGACCCCGAGGACCCCGAGGACCCCGAGGACCCTGAGGACACGGCCAGCGACCAGCCGAAGTGCGCGCCGTTGCGCTGCTCGGGCGCCCGCAGCTCGACGCGGCCCGCGTTCGTACGGCCGAAGCCGGCGCCGCCCCAGTAGACGTAGACGTTGCCGGCCCCGGGAACCGAGGTGGCCCCGCCGCCGGAGCCCTCCGCGGCCGAGCCCGTCCAGTAGGGGTTGCCGACGACCAGGTCCAGGCAGCGGTCGCCGTCGATGTGGCCCGCGCGGACGACCCAGCCGCCCAGGCCGCCGCTGCCGTCGAAGGGCGTGCCGCGTACGGCGGGGAACCCCTCGCGGGTGCCGCGCAGGAAGAACAGGCGCCCCCCTCCCGTCCACGTGCCAGGAGGGTCGCCGAGCGGGTCACCAGCGACGACGTCGTCGAAGCCGTCGCCGTCGAAGTCGGCGGCACCGGCGTTCGCGCAGTCATCAGGGGCGCCGTACGCGGGGGCGGGGCCGAGGACGCCGAGCAGCAGGGCCAGCACGGGCAGGATCCGTCTCACACGCGTACCTCGATGCTCTCCCCGCCGCTGACGACCTGTCCGACGAGCGCGACGGCCACCCGTCCTTCGGGGACGGCGTACTCCCCGCCGAACGCGAGCACCTGGCCGGGCTGGATGTCGACGGCCCCGCCCCGGGGCACCGGGCCCGCGCCGGCGGGCAGGCGGTCGTCGGCGCGCAGGACGCGGGCGACCTTGTGCCGCCGGGCCTGGTCGTCCACGAGGTCGAGGAAGCCGGCGAGCTTGATCGTCGTCCCTCCCATGTTGAGGACGAACCAGGAGGCGCGGCACGACCACGGCTCCGCGCCGCGCCCACCGTTCGCGCCGGGCGGCCCGCCGCAGTCGGGAGCCTCGGGGACGACGATCTGCAGGCCCTGGTCGCCGACGAGGATCCGCCGCCCGACGTCGTCCGCGCGGATGGGGGTGTCCGCCTCTCCCGTCCAGGTCGCCTCGCCCGTGGCCGTACGGTCCCACCGGGCCACCACGACGGCGCCGGTAACGGCCAGCGCGGCGGCCAGCGCGGCGAACGCCCACGCCCTCCGCCTCCCGCGAGGACCGCTTGGACCGCTTGGACCGCGCTTCCCGCGTAGACCGTGCGGGAGCTTACCGGGGGCGGCCTCCGGACGGGCGCGCAGGTTGTCCGGGGGCTCCCACATCGCCTCCAGCACGCGCGTCGAGGGGCCGTCCGAGTCGGTGCCGCCGGCGATGAGGGCGAGCAGGAGTTCCTGCGCCGTCGGACGGGCGGCCGGGTCGCGGTCCAGGGCGCGCGGGACCAGACGGTCGAGCGGCGCGGGCAGGCCGCGCAGGTCGGGCTCCTCGTGCAGGACGCGGTAGGCCACCGTCATCGGGTCGCCTCCGCCGAAGGGATGACGCCCGCTGCTCGCGTAGGCGACCAGGCATGCCCAGGCGTAGACGTCCGTCGCCGGGGTGACCGGCCGCCCGTCGATCTGCTCGGGAGCCCACCATCCGGGCGTGCCGACGACCTCCCCGGTCAGGGTGGGGCCGGTGAGGCCGTCCAGCGCGCGGGCGATGCCGAAGTCGATCACACGCGGCCCGGTCGTCGAGAGGATCACGTTGCCGGGCTTGAGGTCGCGGTGCACCAGCCCCGCCGCGTGGATCGCCGCGAGCGCGGCGCAGACGCCGAAGGCCAGGCCGACCAGCGGGGACTCCTCCAGCGGGCCGTACTCGGCTATCTGCGCCGACAGGGGGGTGCCGGCGATGTAGTCGGTGGCCATGTACGGGCGCCCGTCCTCGGCCACGCCGTCGTCGAGGACCCTGGCCGTGCAGAACGACGCCACCTTGCGCGCGCTGGCGACCTCCGAGCGGAACCGCGCCGCGAACCCGGCGTCCTCGGTGAACTGCCGCTTCACGACCTTGACCGCCACCTGCCGCCCCGTGGCCGACGTGCCCAGGTAGACCGTGCCCATGCCGCCCTCGCCGAGCCGTCCGGTCAGCGTGTACGGCCCGATCTCGGCGGGATCGTCCTTTCCCAGAGGGGAGGCGATGTTCTGGCCGTCGATCGATGCTCTCCTTCACCGTCACCCCGAATCCCCCAAACGGTCACCGTACAGACATTCGATCCGCCTTGTCCGAGCGTTCGTCCGAGCATTCGGGACATGTCGTTCATGGTTGAGGGGTCGTTCGCCGGATCGGGCGGGCCGGAGCATTACGATCGGGTTCCGTGACTTCCGTGACCGTCCGCGTGCCCGCCAAGGTCAACCTCCAGCTCTCCGTGGGCCCGCCGCGCGACGACGGCTACCACGACCTGGTGAACGTCTTCCACGCCGTCTCCCTGTTCGACGAGGTCACGGCCTCGGACGACCTGTCGGTGCTGCCCGGTGACCTGGTCGGGGGCGTCGTCTCCGAGCAGGTCACGATCATGGTGGGCGTCGAGGGCGAGTCCGCCGACCAGGTGCCCGTCGACGCGAGCAACCTCGCGGTGAAGGCCGCGTTCGCCCTCGCCGAGCGCGCGGGACGGCCGGTGAGCGCCCGCCTGCTGATCCGCAAGGCCATTCCTGTCGCGGGCGGCATGGCCGGGGGCAGCGCCGACGCCGCCGCCGCGCTGGTGGCCTGCGACGAGCTCTGGGGGCTCGGCCTGCCCAGGCAGGAGCTCATGGAGATCGCCGCCGGCCTCGGGAGCGACGTGCCCTTCGCCCTGCTCGGCGACACCGCCGTGGGCACCGGCCGGGGCGAGATGCTGGTGCCCGCCCCGGTCACCGGCCGCTTCCACTGGGTCTTCGCACTCGCGGAGGGCGGCCTGTCGACCGCCCGGGTGTACGCCGAGTGCGACCGGCTGCGCGAGGCCACGGGGGAGCAGGTCGCGTGGCCCCAGGCCGACGAGGGCCTCATGGAGGCGCTGAGCGCGGGAGACGCCGAGACGCTCGGCAAGACGCTCTCGAACGACCTTCAGCCCGCCGCGCTGATGCTGTGCCGCCCGCTCGCGCGCACCCTCGAAGCGGGCCGGGAGCACGGCGCCCTGGGCGCGCTGGTCTCCGGATCGGGCCCCACCTGCGCCTTTCTCGCCGAGTCCGACACCCATGCCGCGAGTCTGGCGATGGCCATGGAGGTCGCGGGCGTCTGCCGCTCGGCCGTCACGGCCTTCGGCCCGGTCCCCGGTGCCACGATCGTGCGCCCCCTGCCCTGACTCGCGCGTGGCACGGCGCGCATGGGCTGCCGATAGGCTTGAGAGGCGATGAATCTGGTAAACCTCGAATCGGTCTCCCATGCCTACGGGCCGAAGCCACTGCTCGGTGACGTCTCCCTCGGCATCGAGGCGGGCGACCGCGTCGGCGTCGTCGGGCGCAACGGCGACGGCAAGACCACCCTCATCTCCGTGATCTCCGGCACGGTCAAGCCCCATGGCGGCCGGGTGACGCACACCCGCGGCCTGCGCATCGGGTTCCTGTCCCAGCGCGACGACCTCGACGCGGCGCACACCGTGCGGCAGGTCGTGCTCGGCGACCGCGCCGAGCACGAGTGGGCCGGTGACCAGGGGGTCAGAGAGATCCTGGCCAACCTTCTCGGCGACATCGAGCTGTCGGCCAAGGTCGGCGAGCTCTCCGGCGGCGAGCGGCGGCGCACCGCCCTCGCGCGCATCCTGATCGAGGAGCACGACCTGGTCATCCTCGACGAGCCGACCAACCACCTCGACATCGAGGCCATCGCGTGGCTGGCGGGCCACCTCTCGGCCCGCAGGTCCGCACTGCTCGTCGTCACCCACGACCGGTGGTTCCTCGACGCGGTGTCCACGCGCACGTGGGAGGTCGTCGACGGCACCGTCCAGCGCTACGACGGCGGCTACGCGGCGTACGTCCTGGCGAAGGCCGAGCGGGCGCGCGTCGCCCAGGCCACCGAGGAGCGCCGCCAGAACCTCATGCGCAAGGAGATCGCCTGGCTGCGCCGCGGCCCGCCCGCGCGCACGTCCAAGCCCAAGTTCCGCATCGAGGCGGCCCAGGCGCTGATCGCCGACGAGCCCCCCGCGCGCAACACCGTCGAGCTGGTGAAGTTCGCCTCCGCCCGCCTCGGCAAGACCGTCTACGACCTCGGCGACGTCACCCTGCACGCCGGTGGCCCCGGCCAGGGTCCGCTCGTGCTCGACCGGTGCACCTGGCAGTTCGGCCCCGGCGAACGCGTCGGGCTGATCGGGGTGAACGGCTCGGGCAAGTCGTCGGTGCTGCGGCTGCTCGCCGACTCGGTGAAGCCCGACTCCGGCACGGTCGTCAGGGGCAAGACGGTGCGGCTGGCGCACCTGTCGCAGGAGCTGGCCGAGCTCGACCCCGGCCGGCGCGTGCTGGAGACCGTCGAGGAGATCCGCAAGTTCATCCAGGTCGGCAAGCGCGAGTGGACCGCCTCACAGCTGCTTGAGCGGCTCGGCTTCCGCGGCGACGCCCAATGGAAGGTCGTCGGCGACCTGTCGGGCGGCGAGCGGCGGCGGCTGCAACTGCTCCGGCTGCTCATGGACGACCCGAACGTGCTGCTGCTCGACGAGCCCACCAACGATCTCGACATCGAGACCCTCAACGAGCTGGAGGACCTGCTCGACGCCTGGCCGGGCACGCTGATCCTCGTCAGCCACGACCGCTACTTCCTTGAGCGGGTGACCGACCGGTGCGTGGCCCTGCTGGGCGACGGGAGCCTGTCGCTGCTGCCCGGAGGCGTCGACGAGTATCTCCAGCGCCGCTCGACGGGTGCCGCCCTCACCGCGCGTGCCGGTTCCTCCACGCCTGGCACGGCTCCCGCCGCCGAGGCGCGCGAGGCCGCTCCCTCGGGGCCGTCCGCCAAGGAGCTGCGCGAGTCCCAGAAGGAGCTGTCCAGGCTCGAACGCCAGCTCGACAAGATCAGCGGGCGCGAGGCCACGCTGCACGCCGCCATGGCCGACGCGGCCTCCGACTACGGCCGGCTGGCCTCCCTCGACGCCGAGCTGAAGGACCTGAAGGCGCAGAAGGAGTCCATCGAGCTCGAATGGATGGAGCTCGCCGAGAAGCTCGGCGAGTGACCCTCCGCAGGGGGGTCAGGTGCCGTTCCCTGCGGAGTCGAAGGGCACCAGGATGGTGCGGAGCAGCCCGGCCAGCGTCCGCTGGTCGCCCGGGTCGATGCCCGCCAGCAGGGCGCGCTCGCGCCGGAGCAGGTCGGCGAAGGCCTCGTCGACGCGCTCCCGTCCAAGCTCGGTGAGCGACACCAGCACGCCGCGCCTGTCCTCCGGATCGGGGCGCCTGCGCACCAGCCGGGCGGCGGCGAGCCGGTCGATGCGGTTGGTCATCGTGCCCGAGGTGACCAGGGTGGCCCGCAGCAGGGCGCCGGGGCTCAGCTCGTACGGCTCACCGGAGCGGCGCAGCGTGGTGAGCACGTCGAATTCCCAGGGCTCCAGGCCGTGCTCGGCGAAGGACGCCCGGCGGGCGCGGTCGAGGTGCCGCGCGAGGCGGGACACCCGGCTCAGCACCTGGAGAGGCGACACGTCGAGGTCGGGACGCTCCTGCCCCCAGGACATGACGAGCTGATCCACCTCGTCCCGCAGGGAGTCTTCGGCGGCCCCATCGCTTCGGCGCGTCGTCATGCGGCCGAGTCTATCTCTCTTGACATCGAGACATCTCACCTTATAAGACTTATCTTGATGTCAAGAGATATTTGGGACCCCACGGTCTACGGCCGGTACGCCGACGAGCGTGCCCGCCCCTTCTTCGAGCTGGTCGGACGCGTGCGCGCCGACAGTCCCGGCCTGGTCGTCGACCTCGGCTGCGGGACGGGCGAGCTCACCGCCGAGCTCGCCCGCCGCTGGCCGGACGCCTCCGTCCACGGCGTCGACTCCTCGCCCGCGATGATCGCCAAGGCGCCGGAAGGGCCTGCCTTCAGCGTGGTCGACGTGCGTGCCTGGCGTCCCGAGCGGCCCGTCGACGTGATCGTCTCCAACGCCCTGTTGCAGTGGGTGCCCGAGCACCGTGAGCTGCTTCCGCGCTGGGCTCGGGAGCTCGCCCCCGGAGGGTGGCTGGCCTTCCAGGTGCCGGGCAACTTCGACGCCCCGAGCCACAAGATCGTCAGACGGCTCTGCCGCACGGCCGCCTGGGAGGACGAGCTGGGCGACCTGATGCGCCAGGACCCCGTGGACGGCCCCGAGGGCTATCTGGCGCTGCTCGCCGGGGCCGGCTGCGAGGTCGACGCCTGGGAGACCACCTACGTCCACCTGCTCCAGGGTGAGGACGCCGTGCTCAACTGGATCATGGGCACGGCGCTGCGGCCGATGCTCGACCGTCTCGGGCCCGGCGACAGGCGCGAGGCGTTCCTGGCCGACTGCGCGCGGGAACTGCGCGAGGCATACCCGCGCGAGCCGTACGGCACGGCCTTCCCGTTCCGTCGCGTCTTCGTGGTGGCGCGCTCACCGCGATGATCGTCGTGCCGCGCGGGGCTCACTTGAGCACGCGCAGCCAGAGGTTGGTGGCACCCGGCGAGTGGGTCAGGCTGACGCGTTCGAGCTTGATGTTGGTCCCGCCTGGGTGGTCGAACAGCCGGACGCCGTCGCCGAGCAGGACCGGCGCGATGAGCACGAGGATCTCGTCGAGCACGCCCGCTTCGAGGCACTGCCGGGCGACGTCGGCCCCGAGGATGTTGACGTACTTGCCGCCCGCGGCGGCCTTGGCCGCGGCGACGCCGCTGTGGAGGTCGCCGACGAAGGTGACGTCCGGCGGCGAGACGTCCGGGGCGTGATGGGTGAGGACGAACTGCGGTCCTTCCCACCCTCCGCCGAACGGCTTGCCTTCCTTGTCGGTGCCCCTGTGGGGGTCGTCGCCGCCGAAGGTGCGGTTGCCGACCAGAAGGGCCCCGATCCGCTCGATGACCTCGCCCACCAGCGGGTTGGGCCCGAGATGCTCGGTGAGCCAGGACATGTCGCCACCTGGGCCCGCGATGAAGCCGTCCAGCGACATGGTGACCGAATAGAGCAACTTACCCACGATCTGACCTCCATCGAGGAGTGGATCTTCCTTCGTCCGCCCGCCACGACCTCTGGTGCATCTCAAAGTGACATTATGGTCGAAAGTCGGCTAGCTGCGGGGTACGCATGGCGATCGAGATCGAAGACAAGTTCGATGTTCCGCCGGAGTTCGAGACTCCCGAGTTCACCGGCGTTCCCGGGTGCGCGGAAGCGGTCGACCTGGTGAGCCACCGGCTGACCGCCCTCTACTTCGACACGCCCGACCTGCGGCTCGCCGCCCGGGGGATCACGCTGCGCAGGCGGCGTGGCGGCGAGGACGCCGGCTGGCATCTCAAGCTGCCGAAGGCCAAGGGTGTGCGCGACGAGATCGCCCGGCCGCTGACCAGGAGCGCCAAGATAGTTCCCCCGGAGCTGGCCGACCTGGTCCAGGCGTACACCAGGGGAGAGCCGCTCGTCCCGGTCGCCGAGCTGGAGACCCTCCGCAAGGTGACCAGCCTGCGCGACGCCGGGGGACGGCCGCTGCTGGAGGTCGCGGACGACCACGTCAAGGGCACGGTGTTCGGCGCTGTGTTCGGCGAGGACCGGCACGTGGACCGCTGGCGCGAGGTCGAGGCCGAGCTCGTCGGCGGGGACGCCGACGTGCTGAAGCGGGTCGGCAAGATCCTGCGCAGGGCCGGCGCCACCCCGGCCGGCTCGGCGAACAAGCTCGCCCGCCTTCTCGGCCCCCGCCTCCCGGTCACGGCGCTCCCCGAGGCCGACGACGGTACGGCCGGACGGGTCGTGGTCGGCTACCTGAAGTCCCAGGTGGCCGCGCTGGTCGCCCAGGATCCGCAGGTGCGCAGGGCGGGCCCCGACGCCGTGCACCAGATGCGGGTGGCGAGCCGCCGCCTGCGCAGCGCGCTGAAGTCCTTCTCCGGAGTGGTCGCCGAGACCTCCGGCCTGCAGGACGAGCTGCGGTGGATCGCGAACGTCCTCGGCGAGGCGCGCGACCTGGAGGTCATCCGCGAGCGGTTCGCCGGGCACCTGGACACGCTCGACCCCGGTCTGGTCGTCGGCCGGATCCGCACCCGCCTCGGCGACGACCTCGCCGGCCGCGAGCGGGAGGCGCTCGCGCGCGTCACCGAGGTGATGAGCGGGGAGCGCTACTTCGCCCTGCTCGACAGGCTCGACACGCTGGTCGCGAACCCGCCGCTCACCCCGCTCGCCATCAAGGACGCGGGCAGGACGCTCTCCAAGGTCGCCGCCAAGAGCTGGAAGCGCGTCGTCGGCAAGTACGACAGGGCCCAGGCCATCGAGGACGCCGAGCAGCGCGAGATCGCCATGCACGACGTGCGCAAGGCGGCCAAGCGCGCCCGCTACACCGCGGACGCGCTGACGCCCCTGCTGGGAGACCCGGCGTCCGTGCTGGCGAAGCGGGCGAAGGCCGTGCAGGAGGTGCTGGGGCTGTACCAGGACGGCATCGTCGCCCAGCAGATCCTGCTGGAGGAGGCCCAGCGGGCGCGGGAGGCGGGCGAGGACACCTTCACCTACGGCCTGCTCCTCGGCATCGAACGCGCCGACGCCGAGCGCTCCCACTCGGAGTTCCCCGCCGTCTGGGCCGGCGTCACCGGACCGGGCAAGTCCTGAAAGGACGGGCCTGAGAGGACCGTCCTGAGAGGACCGTCCTGAGAGGACCGTCACGAGGGGACCGTCACGAGGGGACGGGCCTCCGGCTTCTCGCGTCAGGTGAGGTAGCGCTCGACGGCCACGACGCGCCCGCCCGTGTGGTGCAGGACCGCGATCGCGCCCTTGCGGAGGTGGGTGTCCTCCGCGTGGCCGTCGAAGCGGTGCTCGCACATGCCGGTGATCAGCTCGGGCAGCACCTTGCCGTGGCCGCACACCGCCGTCGGCCTGCCCTCGTCCAGGATGGACAGCACGAGCGACAGCGACAGCGAGGTGTCGTACTCGGTCTCGGTCAGCAGCCGCTCCGTGCGGATCTTGAGGACCTCCCTGGCGGCGTACGGCAGGAGCGTCTGCACGCACCGCCTGCTCGGGGAACTGACCAGCGACGCCGGCCGGTAGCCGTACAGGATGTCGGCGATGGTCCTGGCCTGCGCCTCGCCCGCCTCGTCCAGGGGGCGCAGGTCGTCGTCGCCGGTCCAGTCCTGGCGCGTGCCCGCGTACGCGTGCCTGGCCACGACGAACGGCGTCGTCGCAAGGGGCGCCGCGCCGAACGCCCGCAGCAGCCCGGCGTCCCACTCGTACGTCAGCCGGGCGCGCGCCTCCTCGACGGGAAGCCACACCAGCGCGTCCACCTCGTCGGAAGGCTCCTGGGCCACCTCCTCGATGGCCCGCGCCACCCAGTAGTCGACCCGCTTGAGCCGGCCGCCCTTCATGTAGTGGACGGGGGGCAGGTGGCGGCCGAGCGCGACGCTGAGCCCGGTCTCCTCGGCCACCTCGCGCAGGGCGCCCGCGATCACGTGCTCGCCGGGCTTCAGCTTGCCCTTCGGGAAGGACCAGTCGTCGTACTTCGGGCGGTGGACCACGGCGACCTCGGGATCGCGGCTGTCGCCCCGCCACACGACCGCCCCGCCGGCGCGGATGAGGTCGGTCGGATGCTCAATGCATTCAGTCATCGATGGACCTCCACCGGCGGGTTCCGACTAGATGGGACTGGAGGTCGAGCAGGGGCTCGCCGTTCTCGCCGAGGTGGTGGCGCACCCACGTGCCGTCGCCGTTGAGCCACCAACTGCTGGTGGTGTCGGCCATGGACAGGTCGAGGAGCTCTGAGAGGTACGCGCGATGCTGCGCGCTGCTGACCTTCACCAGCGACTCCACCCGGCGCTCGATGTTGCGGCGCATCAGGTCGGCGCTCCCGATCCAGATCTCCGGCCGGCGTCCGCCGCCGAACTCGTAGATCCGCGAGTGTTCGAGGAACCGTCCAAGGATGCTCCTGACCCTGATGTTCTCCGACAGACCCGGAATGCCCGGCCGGAGCGTGCACACGCCTCTCACCACGAGGTCGACGGGCACGCCGGCCTTCGACGCCGCGTACAGGGCGTCGATCAGCGGCTCGTCCACCAGCGAGTTGGTCTTGACCCGGATCCGGGCGGGGCGGCCGGCCACGTGGTGGGCGATCTCCCTCTCGATCCGGGTCAGCAGCCCGCCGCGCATGGAGTGCGGGGCGACCAGCAGCCGCCGGTAGGCCGAGTGGTGGGAGTAGCCGGTCAGGTGGATGAACAGGTCGGTGAGGTCCTCGCCCACCAGCGGGTCGGCCGTGAGCAGGCCGAAGTCCTCGTACTGCCGGGCGGTCTTGGGGTTGTAGTTGCCCGTGCCGATGTGGCAGTACTGGCGCAGCTCGCCGGAGGGCTCCTGCCGTACGACCAGTGCCAGCTTGGCGTGGGTCTTCAGGCCCAGCACGCCGTAGACCACATGGCAGCCGGCGCGCTCAAGCTTGCGCGCCCAGGTGATGTTGGCGTGCTCGTCGAACCTCGCCTTGATCTCCACCACGACCACGACCTGCTTGCCGGCCTCCGCGGCGTCGATCAGCGCGTCCACGATGGGCGAGTCGCCGCTGGTGCGGTAGAGCGTCTGCTTGATCGCCAGCACGTTCGGGTCGGCCGCCGCCTGCTCGATGAACCGCTGCACGCTCGTCGAGAACGAGTCGTACGGGTGGTGGACCAGGATGTCGCGCTCCCGCAGGACCGAGAAGATGTCGTCCTCGGCGTGGACGGCCTCCGCAGGGACGAACGGCGTGAAGTTCAGCTCTCCCCGGTCGAGGTCGGCGATCGCGTGCAGGCCCGTCAGGTCGAGCGGGCCGGGCAGCCGGTAGATCTCGTGGTCCGAGACGTCCAGCTCGTCGACGAGGAGGTCCAGGACCGCCTGGCTGATCGTGTCCTCCACCTCCAGCCGTACGGGCGGCCCGAACCGCCGCATCAGGAGCTCCTTCTCCAGCGCCTGCATGAGGTTCTCGGTGACGTCCTCGTCCACGTCGAGATCCTCGTTGCGGGTCACCCGGAAGACGTGGTGCTCGACCACCTCCATGCCCTTGAAGAGCTGGCCGAGGTGGGCGGCGATCACGTCCTCCAGCGGGACGAAGCGTTCCCTGGAGGCGGAGACGAAACGTGGAAGCTGTGAGGGGACCTTGACGCGCGCGAAAACGGTGTGCCCGGTGCTCGGGTTGCGCACCGTGACCGCGAGGTTGAGTGAGAGGCCCGAAATGTACGGGAATGGGTGGGCGGGGTCCACGGCGAGCGGGGTCAGCACCGGCCTCACCCGCTCGCGGAACAGCTTGCGCATCGCCGTGCGCTCGTCCCTGTCGAGGTCGTCCCAGCGCACGACCTCGATCCCCACGTTCGCGAGCTGAGGGCAGACCTGCTTGTGGTAGGCGGCCGCGTGGCGCTGCGCGAGGTCGTCGGCGATGGCGGCGATCCTGGCCAGCTCCTCGCGCGGCTTGAGCCCGCTCTTCGTGCGAAGCAGCAGGCCGGTCGCCATCCGGCGTTTCAGCCCCGCGACGCGTACCCGGAAGAACTCGTCGAGGTTGCTGGCGAAGATGGAGAGGAAGCGCACCCGTTCCAGCAGCGGCACGGAAGAATCTTCGGCAAGCTCCAGGACCCGTTCGTTGAAGTGGAGCCAGCTCTCCTCACGATTGAGGAAGCGCTCTTGGGAAAGAGGCAGGTCATCGTGTCCTTCAGGGGTCGGTGGCACGATCTCGGCGGACATATGTCCAAAATGCCCTACTTAATTGAACGGCACGTTAACTTTTTAGCAACGACGGTTTTACTTACCCGGATGCCGGGTCCCCGTCCTGCCGCCGTCCCCCGCCCTGCGCCTGTTCCGCGCCCTGCTCCCCGCCCGCCGCGAGCTCGGCACGTTCCACCAGGGGGACGCGCTCCACCAGATCGACGCGCTCGACCAGCTCCACCCGCTCGGCGCTCCCGGAGGCGAGCCGGGCCCGCCGCTCGGCCTCCCGTTCGGCCTGCTTGGCCTTCTGCTCCAGCAGCTTGAGCTCCTGCGCGCGGATCTTCTCCTGTTCGCGGCGCTCCTGGGTCAGCAGCCTCTCGTGCTCGCGCTGCTCGCGTGCCCGGATCTTCTCCTGCTCGCGGAGGATCTTCTCCTGCTCACGCTGCTCGCGCGCGCGGATCTTCTCCTGCTCCTTGAGCTCCTTCTCGCGGGCCTTCTCCTGCTCCTTCAGCTCCTTCTCGCGAGCCTTCTCCAGCTCTTTGAGCTCCTTCTCGGAGGGCCGGGTCAGGCTCCGGAGCTCGATGACGGGAGGAACCTCAAGCCGGCCGCCGCGCGTGGAAGCGGCGGTGAGGCCGGGACGCGGCTCCAGCCCCGTGAGACCGTTCCAGGCGAGGTTGACCAGATGGGCGGCCACTTCCTCGCGGTCGGGCTTGCGGGCGTCGAGCCACCACTGGCCGGTGAGGGCCACCATGCCGACGAGCATCTGCGCGTACATCGGCGCGAGCGTGGGCGCGTACCCCCGCTCGGCGAACTGGTCGGCGAGAACGTCCTCGACCTGGCTGGCGATGTCGTTGATGAGGCTCGCGAACGTGCCGGTGCCCGAGGCGGCGTGGGAGTCGCGCACCAGGATGCGGAAGCCCTCGCTGGACTCCTCGACGTACTGGAGCAGGGCAAGGGCGGCGCGTTCGAGGCGGATCCTCGGGTGGCCGGCGTTCAGGGCGACGCCCACCAGGCTGAGCAGCCGCTGCATCTCTCTGTCGACGACGACGGCGTAGATGCCCTCCTTGCCGCCGAAGTGTTCGTAGACGACCGGCTTGGAGACCTTCGCGCTGGCGGCGATCTCCTCGATGGAGGTGCCGTCGAACCCCTTCTCGGCGAACAGGGTGCGGCTGACGCGGATCAGTTGTTCCCTGCGCTCCTTACCGGTCATGCGTACGCGCGATCGCGGTTCGGTCATGGGTCTAATAATGGCTGGCCCGGTGGGCCCGGCAACCGCCAACGTCCCAGTTTGCCCGGATATATCGTGATTTGAAGGGTCGGACGCGGCGGAAAAGGGGGTTCGGGCCGCCGACCGGCGGCCCGACATAGGGGCTGAATCACCCAAGCCGCTTCGCCGCCAGACGCTCAGGGGTCGGCCACCTGACGTCGGTCGCCCAGCCGGCCTGCTCGCACCAGCGGATCACGCGGGCGCTCGGGTCGAGTTGGCCCTTGAGCGCGCCGTGACGGGCGGAGGTCGGGTCGCAGTGGTGCAGGTTGTGCCACGACTCGCCGAAGGACGGGATGGCCAGCCACCACACGTTGCGGGACTTGTCGCGAACCTCGAAGGTCTCGTCGCCGAACACGTGGCAGACCGAGTTGATCGACCAGGTGACGTGGTGGAGCAGGGCGATGCGCACCAGGCTGCCCCAGAAGAACGCGGTCAGGGCGCCGGTGAACGACCAGGTCACGAGGCCGCCGATGACGGCGGGCAGCACCAGGGACGCGAAGACCAGCCACGGGAACGCGCGGTGGATGCGGGCGACGTCCTTGTCGTTCATCAGGTCCTTGGCGAAGCGCTCCTGGTTCGTGCGCTCGGAGGAGAACATCCAGCCGATGTGCGCGAACAGCAGGCCCTTGGTCAGCGCCTTCCAGTCGTTGCCGAAGCGCCACGGCGAGTGCGGGTCGCCCTCCTTGTCGGAGTACTTGTGGTGGCGGCGGTGGGTGGCGACCCAGTCGATGACGCCCATCTCCAGTGACATGCTGCCGGCGATGGCGAGCACGATCTTGAGGGGCCTGTTCGCCTTGAAGGACCCGTGCGTGAAGTAGCGGTGAAGTCCGACGGTGACGCCGAGCCCGGTGAACACGTAGAAGAACGCGCTGATCGCGACGTCGCTCCAGCCGAGGAAGTGTCCCCAGGCCATGGGCACGGCGGCGAGCAGCGCCAGGAACGGGACCGTCACGAAGACGACCAGCAGGACGCGTTCGAAGTTGCTCTTGGGCTCGGGTTCGAGATCGGGCCGCGGGGGTGGCGGCGGCGTCGAACGGTCTACGACGACGGTCATGGGCTACCTCACGTGATTCTCGACGAAGTACTGACGATCTGTAGCTACGTAACCGTAACCTACGCCATCGTAAGTTAGGAATCCCTAAGCTCGGAATGTGGAGAAGATGACGCTTCGGGCGTCATCCGGTGGCGGATCCACGCCTTGCGCATACATGCCCGTATCTGTTAGAGGAACGCGCGCGGCAGGCCAAAAGGGGGGCCTGGATGTCCCAAGGATGCGTGCCCGTCCCACGGCGCGCCCGCGCCGTGACCGGCGCCCCACGAGGTTGGGGGAAATGCGTTGAGCGCCGAGAGGCTCTGATGGGTATCCTTGTCACCGCGGTTTGGGAAGGTCTCGAATCGATCCGGCGTGGGGTAATTGGCAGCCCACCTGCCTTTGGAGCAGGGTTGTCCTGGTTCGAGTCCAGGCGCCGGAACTCTTCCCGCACAAGTCAAGCGCGGACCCTGCCAGAAGGCGTCCGGCCCCTTCGCCGAGGGGGCTGGATCGCTCCGGGGAGGCGGCGGGTATTCTCACGGTGTCGGGCGGATGGCCGTGCGGTGCCTGGGTGATGGCCGTACGTCGTACCCGTACTGACATGTCTCAGCCGCGACGCCGAGGGAGCCTCAGTCCGTGAGTGTGCCGCGCCCGGCAGCCGTCATCGTCCTCGCAGCCGGCGAGGGAACCCGGATGAAGTCCAGCAAGCCCAAAGTCCTCCACGAGCTATGC
Organism: Sphaerisporangium sp. NPDC049002; assembly: GCF_040649355.1. NCBI lineage: Bacteria > Bacillati > Actinomycetota > Actinomycetes > Streptosporangiales > Streptosporangiaceae > Sphaerisporangium > Sphaerisporangium sp. NPDC049002. The sequence goes on from NZ_JBEZFH010000023.1 coordinate 27,454, forward strand.
GGTCGCGCCCTTGTCGACCACATGCTCACCGCCGCCAGAGGCCTCGCGCCCGAGCGCCTGATCGTCGTGCTCGGCCACGCGCGTGAACAGGTCCAGGCCTACCTCGCCACGACCGGCCCGGACGCCCACGCGGTCGTCCAGACCGAGCAGAACGGCACGGGCCACGCGGTCCGCACCGTCCTTGAGTCGGTCGGCACGATCAACGGCACGATCCTCGTGACCTACGGCGACACACCGCTGTTGCGCACCGAGACCCTGGCCGAGCTGCTCGCCACCCACGGGGCCGAGGGCAACGCCGTCACCGTGCTCACCGCCGAGGTGCCCGACCCCACCGGGTACGGCCGCATCATCCGCGACACCACAGGTGCCGTTCTCGCGATCGTCGAGGACAAGGACGCCTCGCCCGAACAGCGGGTGATCAAGGAGATGAACTCCGGCGTCTACGCCTTCGACGGCCTGCTGCTGGCGGACGCCGTGAAACGGGTCTCCACGGCCAACTCCCAGGGTGAGGAGTACCTCACCGACGTGCTCTCGATCCTGCGGGAGGACGGCCACCGGGTGGGCGCGTACGTCGCCGGCGACCACGTCGAGGTCGAGGGCGTCAACGACCGCGTGCAGCTCGCCTTCGCCCGCACGGTCCTCAACACCCGCGTCCTCGAAGCCCACATGCGCGCAGGGGTCACGATCGTCGACCCCGCGACCACCTGGGTCGACGTCGAGGTGACCATCGAGCCCGACGTGGTGGTCCAGCCGGGCACCCAGCTGCGCGGACGTACCGCCATCGCCTCCGAGGCGGTGGTCGGGCCCGCGACGACCCTCACCGACACGGTGGTGGGCGCGGGGGCCGTGGTGCGCAACTCCGTCTGCGAGGGGGCCGAGATCGGCGACGGGGCCACTGTGGGCCCGTTCGCCTACCTCAGGCCCGGCACCGTGCTCGGCCGCGGCGCCAAGGCCGGCACGTACGTCGAGATGAAGAACGCCCGCGTCGGCGAGGGCTCCAAGGTGCCGCACCTCACTTATGTGGGCGACGCGACCATCGGCGAGGGCACCAACATCGGCGCCGCGAGCGTGTTCGTCAACTACGACGGCGTCGAGAAGCACCACACGACCGTCGGCGACCACGTCCGCGTCGGCAGCGACAACATGCTGGTCGCTCCGATCACCATCGGCGACGGCGCCTACACGGCCGCCGGCTCGGTCATCACCAACGACGTTCCTCCGGGGGCGATGGCGGTGGGCCGGGCGCACCAGCGCAACATCGAAGGGTGGGTCGCGCGCAGGCGCGCGGGCACGGCTTCGGCGGAGGCCGCGCTGCGCGCGACGGCCCAGGCCGATGAGGCGGAACAGGACGACCCGGTCACGCAGTCCGGGGAACAACAGCGGGGGAGCACCAAATGAACGAGCACGCTGAGCCTGCCGAGAGGCACGGCGGTGCTTTCGCGGACGCGTCGGGCCACGCGCCCGGCGAGGAGGGAAGCATGACCGGCAAGAAGACCACCGGCGAGAAGCACCTGATGTTCTTCTCCGGCCGGGCCTATCCCGAGCTCGCCGAGGAGGTGGCGCAGCACCTCGGCATCGACATCACTCCCACCAGGCTGCACGACTTCGCCAACGGTGAGATCTACGCCCGCTACCTCGAATCCGTACGGGGCAGCGACGCGTTCGTCATGCAGAGCCACACCGAGCCGATCAACAAGTGGATCATGGAACAGCTGATCATGGTGGACGCCCTGAAGCGGGCGTCGGCCAAGCGGATCACCGTGGTCCTGCCGTTCTTCGGCTACTCCCGTCAGGACAAGAAGGGCCGTGGCCGCGAGCCGATCACGGCGCGGCTGATGGCCGACCTGTTCAAGACCGCGGGCGCCGACCGGCTGATGTCGGTCGACCTGCACACCCCGCAGATCCAGGGCTTCTTCGACGGGCCTGTGGACCACCTGTTCGCCCTGCCGGTGCTCCACCGCTACCTCAGCGGCAAGCTCGACGCGGCGAACACCACGATCGTGTCGCCGGACACCGGTCGTGTGCGCCTCGCGGAGCGCTGGGCCGACCAGCTCGGCACCGCGGTCGCGTTCATCCACAAGCGCCGCGACCTCGACGTGGCGAACCAGGTCAAGGTGCACGAGGTGGTCGGCCAGGTCAGGGGCCGCACCTGTGTGCTGATCGACGACATGATCGACACCGGCGGCTCGATCTGCAAGGCGGCCGACGCCCTGTACGAGCAGGGGGCGACGAACATCATCGTGGCCGCCACCCACGCGATCTTCTCCGACCCGGCCGTCGACCGCCTGAAGAACTCCCGCATCTCCGAGGTGGTCGTGACCAACACGCTGCCCATCCCCGAGGAGAAGCGCTTTGACAAGCTGACCGTGCTGTCGATCGCCCCGCTGATCGCCCGCGCCATCAGCGAGGTCTTCAACGACGGCTCCGTGACCAGCCTCTTCGAGGGCGACAGCTGACCTCACCGTCGCCGTACGGCCCCCGGCCAGATGGCCTGCCGGGGGCCGTACGGCTTCGACGCGGCTCTCTCTCGCCCTGTCCGCCGGCGGTGGACCGTCGCATCTGGCGGACAGGTAGTCTTTGAGGGTTGTTCGCGCTCGTAACGCCTTCCGCTAGGGCGGGTGAGGGTGAGCGCCTTCCATTCCTGAGACTCCCTAGGAGATACGCCGTGTCCGAGGTACGCATCGCCGCCGAGCCCCGCACCGAGTTCGGCAAGGGCGCCGCGCGCAAGATCCGCCGCGAGAGCAAGGTCCCCGCCGTCCTGTACGGCCACGGCATCGAGCCCAAGCACCTGACCCTGCCGGGCCACGAGCTGCTGCTCGCCCTTCGCACGCCGAACGTGCTGATCCGCCTCGAAGGTGAGGGCGTCGACGAGCTCGCGCTGCCCAAGGGCGTCCAGCGTGACCCGATCAAGGGCTTCTACGAGCACGTCGACCTGCTCCTCGTGAAGCGCGGCGAGAAGGTCACCGTCGACATCCCCGTCACCCTGACCGGTGACATCGCCCCGGGCGGCCTGCTCGACCAGCAGCTCATCACCGTCTCGGTCGAGTCCGAGGCCACGCACATCCCCACGGGCGTCGAGGTCGACATCGAGGGCCTGGAGGTCGGCGCCGTCGTCACCGCCGGCGACCTGAAGCTGCCGAAGGGCACCTCCCTCATCGCCGAGCCCGAGACGGTCGTCCTGCAGGTCATCAACGTCCCGACCTCCGCCGAGGCCGAGGGGGCCACGGAGGGCGAGGCCACCGAGTCCGCCGAGGCCGCCGAGTAGTCTCCCGTATCGTCGGCAGGGCAGCCAGGAGGCCGGTCACCGGTCACCGGGCTGCCCTGTCCTGTATCAAGAGCATTCGAGGGCAAGGCGCCGAAGTGGAACGGAGAGGTCTGTCGTGGACCGCTGGTTGATCGTCGGGCTGGGCAACCCCGGGCCCGAGTACGCCGGTAACCGGCACAACGCCGGGTTCATGGTGCTGGACGAGCTCGCCGCCCGGGTGGGCGGCCGGTTCAAGGCGCACAAGGCCCACGCGGAGGTCGTCGAGGGGCGCCTCGCGGGCGCCCCCGCCGTGCTGGCCAAGCCGCGGACCTACATGAACCTCTCCGGCGGGCCCGTCAAGGCCCTGGCCGACTTCTTCAAGGTCGCCCCGGCGAACGTCATCGTGGTCCACGACGAGCTGGACATCCCGTACGGGGCGCTGCGCGCCAAGCTCGGCGGGGGCGACAACGGGCACAACGGCCTGCGGTCGATCAGCAAGTCGCTGGCCACCAGGGACTATCTGCGGGTGCGCTTCGGCGTCGGGCGCCCGCCCGGCCGCATGGACGCGGCCGACTTCGTGCTGCGCGACTTCGCCACGGCCGAGCGCAAGGAGCTGCCGCTGCTGGTCGACCGCGCCGCCGACGTCGCCGAGTCGCTGATCGTGTCGGGCCTTGAGGCCACGCAGAACACCTTCCACCCCTCCGACCTGAAGCCGGTCAAGCCGCCGCGCTAGCCCGGGTTCCGCGGAGTTTCCTGATTTCCCCAAGATTCGCTCATGGGGCCGCTAGCATCCCTCACGGACAGTGTCCGATCGGTTGCGGGGAGGATGCCTGGTGGACGGCGAGCGGCCGGCGGTCACCGTCCAGAAGGCGTCCGCGGCTCCGGGCCGTGCCGCCTCACCCGGCCGTCCGTCCCTTCCCGGGTGGGCGCTGCGCTACCGCCTCCAGGCCATGGCGGCCGACCTCGGATGCGGCCTGCTCGCCGGGGCCGCCGCGGTCGTCGTGCGCTTCGGCGAGGTCACCCCGTATGTCACGCCGTATCTCCTGCTCAGCCTGGTCCTGCCGGTGCTCTGGGTCGCCATGGTGGGGCTCAACCGTGCGTACGAGGCACGGCTGATCGGGGTCGGGTCCGAGGAGTTCCGGCGCATCACCCAGTGCGGCTTCTTCCTCACCGCCGGAGTGGCGATCACGGCGTACGTGACCAAGACCGACCTCGCCCGTGGTTACGTCGTGCTGGCGCTCCCGCTGATGACGGCCCTCACCCTCTCCTGCAGGTACGGCCTGCGCCAGCGGCTTCACGTGATGCGGGCCAGAGGGCTGTGCATGCGGCGGGTGGTGGCGGTGGGTCACCACGCGTCCGTCGCCGATCTGGTCCGCCTGTTCCGGCGCGAGCCGTACCACGGCATGGAGATCGTGGGAGCGTGCCTGCCGCGCCACGACGTCACAGAGGACGTGGACGGCGTCCCCGCGCTCGGGGACTTCTCCGACATCCCCCTGGTGGTCTGCCAGGCCTCGGCGGACACCGTTGCCGTGCTCGCCTGTCCCGAGCTCGACGGCACCGCCCTGCGCCGTCTCGCCTGGCGGCTGGAGAAGACCCGCACCGACCTCGTCGTCGCCCCGGCGCTCATGGAGGTCGCCGGGCCGCGCACGACGATCAGGCCGGTGGCGGGGCTGCCGCTCCTTCACGTGGAGCATCCCGAGCTGTCCGGGGTCCGCCAGTTGCTCAAGAACGTCTTCGACCGCACGGTCGCGGCCGTGGCGATCGCCGTCCTCGCGCCCGTCCTCACCGTGCTGGCGCTGGCCGTACGGGCCACGAGCCCCGGGCCGGCGCTGTTCCGGCAGACCCGCGTCGGCAGGGACGGGGTGGAGTTCACGATCCTGAAGCTGCGCACGATGAGCCGCGACGCCGAGCGCCACAAGATCCACCTCGTCAGCGACGGCGACGGCCTGCTGTTCAAGATCCGGGGCGATCCGCGCGTCACCCCGCTGGGTGGCTGGTTACGGCGCCACTCCCTCGACGAGCTGCCGCAGCTCCTCAACGTCCTGCTGGGCCACATGTCACTGGTCGGGCCCCGGCCTCCCCTTCCCGAGGAGGTGGCCGGGTACGGTGACGATGTCAGGCGGCGGCTGGTCGTCCGGCCGGGCATGACAGGTCTGTGGCAGGTGAACGGCCGGTCTGATCTCTCCTGGGAGGAATCGGTACGGTTGGACCTACGTTATGTCGAGAACTGGTCTCTCATGCTGGATCTTCAGATCCTGTGGAAGACCTGGTCCGCCGTGGCACGCGGCTCGGGTGCTTACTGACCCGGCGCCAGAAAACTCGGGGTGCGGCATCAGGAAGGGCAACGTGACGATACGCGACGACCACGTACTGGCCAGGGATCTGGCGGCCGAGGCCGGCGAGAGGCTGCTCGCGCTGCGCTCCCGCCAGGGGTTCGACGATCCCGTGGCGTTGCGCCAGGCGGGTGACCGCGAGGCCCACGCCTACCTGGCCGAGTCGCTGTCGCGCCTGCGCCCGAGCGACTGCGTGCTGTCCGAGGAGGGCACGCGCGAGGAGCGGCTCGACCCGCGCCGCCAGTCCGCCGACCGCGTATGGATCATCGACCCGCTCGACGGCACGCGCGAGTTCGGCGACACGGGCCGCTCCGACTGGGCCGTCCACGTGGCCCTGTGGCAGCGCGCACCACGCTCGGGTACGGCCGCGCCGGTGCGGGGGGAGCTCGTGGCGGGGGCTGTGGCGCTGCCGGCCCAGGGCCTGACGCTGTCCACCGTCCAGCCGCCCGCACTGCCCGTGCCGCCTGTGCCGCCGTCCGGGGGCCCCGAGAGCAGGGTGCGCATCGCGGTCAGCCGCACCCGGCCGCCCGAGTTCGTCAGGAAGCTGGCCTACCTCGTCGGCGCCGACCTCGTGCCGATCGGCTCGGCGGGTGCGAAGATCGCGGCGGTGCTCACCGGGCAGGTGGAGGCGTATATCCACGCCGGAGGCCAGTACGAATGGGACTCGGCCGCGCCCGTGGCCGTGGCGCAGGCGGCGGGAGCCCACGCGAGCCGCATCGACGGCTCTCCGCTGATCTACAACCAAGGCAACCCCTCGTTGCCGGATATCCTGGTCTCCCTACCGGATCTGGCGCCAACGTTGCTCGCCGGCATCCGCGACGTGCACCGCTAGGGCGAGACTCCCGGAGGAAGAGTAGATGCTTCAGAGCGACTACACGACGTCGCAGCTCGACGTCCTCGAAGCCGAGGCCATTCACATCATGCGTGAGGTCGCGGCCGAGTTCGAGCGCCCCTGTCTCCTCTTCTCGGGCGGCAAGGATTCGATCGTCATGCTGCGCATCGCCGAGAAGGCGTTCTGGCCGGCGCCGATCCCCTTCCCGCTGATGCATGTGGACACCGGGCACAACTTTCCCGAGGTGATCGAGTTCCGCGACCGGCGGGCCACCGAGTTGAGCGCCCGCCTTGTCGTCGCGTCCGTACAGGAGTCGATCGACGCGGGCCGGGTCACCGAGGAGACCGGGCGGCGCGCGAGCCGCAACCGCCTCCAGACCACCACTTTGCTCGACGCCATCGAGGAGAACGAGTTCGACGCCGTCTTCGGCGGCGCGCGGCGCGACGAGGAGAAGGCCCGCGCCAAGGAGCGCGTGTTCTCCTTCCGCGACGACTTCGGCCAGTGGGACCCGAAGAACCAGCGTCCCGAGCTGTGGAACCTCTACAACGCGCGCATCCGCAAGGGCGAGCACATCCGCGTCTTCCCCCTGTCCAACTGGACCGAGCTGGACATCTGGGACTACATCCGCCGCGAGGGCATCGAGATCCCGTCGATCTACTTCGCGCACACCCGCAAGGTCTTCGAGCGCGACGGCATGCTGCTCGCCGACGCCGACGTGGTCAACCGCGACGAGGACGAGCCGACGTTCGAGACCGTCGTGCGCTACCGCACCGTGGGCGACATGACCTGCACCGGCGCCGTCCAGTCGAACGCCGCGACGGTCGAAGAGATCATCGCCGAGATCGCCGCCACCCGCATCACCGAGCGGGGCGCGACGCGGGCCGACGACCGCGCCTCCGAGGCCGCCATGGAGGACCGCAAGAAGGAGGGCTACTTCTGATGCCCCTTCTCGCCCCTGTCCCGGGTCCGTTCCCCCGCCGCGCCGGCCGCACAACCGATGGAGAGCAGTTCTGATGGACATCCTGCGTTTCGCCACGGCGGGTTCGGTCGACGACGGCAAGTCGACCCTCATCGGACGACTGCTCTTCGACTCCAAGGCGATCTTCGAGGACCAGTTGGAGGCCGTCGAGCGCACCAGCCGTGACCGCGGCACCGAGTACACCGACCTGTCGCTGCTCACCGACGGCCTGCGGGCCGAGCGCGAGCAGGGCATCACGATCGACGTGGCCTACCGCTACTTCGCCACGCCGAAGCGGAAGTTCATCATCGCCGACACCCCGGGCCACATCCAGTACACCCGGAACATGGTCACCGGCGCGTCCACGGCCGACCTGGCGATCGTGCTGATCGACGCGCGCAAGGGCGTGGTGGAGCAGTCCCGCCGCCACGCGTTCCTCACCACGCTGCTACGGGTGCCGCACCTGGTGCTCGCGGTCAACAAGATGGACCTGGTCGACTACTCCAAGGACCGTTTCGAGGAGATCCGCGAGGAGTTCACGGCCTTCGCGGCGAAGCTGAACGTCTCCGACCTGACCTTCATCCCGATCTCGGCGCTGCACGGCGACAACGTGGTGTCCCGCTCGGAGAACATGCCGTGGTACCAGGGCACGTCGCTGTTGCACCACCTGGAGAACCTCCACATCGCCTCCGACCGCAACCTCGTCGACGTCCGCTTCCCCGTGCAGTACGTCATCCGTCCCCAGCGGGCCACCGACCCGGCGTTCCACGACTACCGGGGGTACGCCGGCCAGGTCGCCGGGGGCGTGATCAAGCCGGGGGACGAGGTGATGCACCTGCCGTCCGGCCTGTCGACGCGCGTGGCCGCGATCGACACCTTCGACGGGCCCGTCGAGGAGGCCTTCGCGCCGATGTCGGTCACCCTCCGCCTGGAGGACGACATCGACATCTCGCGCGGCGACATGATCTGCCGGCCCAACAACCGGCCGCAGGTCGCCCAGGACCTCCAGGCGATGGTCTGCTGGATGACCGACGGCCTCAAGCTGGGCCCCCGTTCGAAGCTCGTCATCAAGCACACCACCCGCACGGCTCGCGCGCTGGTGCGCGACCTGCACTACCGGCTCGACGTGAACACCCTGCACCGCGACGAGGCGGCCACTTCCCTCGGGCTCAACGAGATCGGCCGCGTGTCGCTGCGGGTCACCCAGCCCCTGTTCGTGGACGACTACGCAAGGAACCGCCTCACCGGCGGTTTCATCCTGATCGACGAGACCACGAACGGCACCGTCGGCGCCGGCATGATCGTCGACGCCCGGTGAGAACGGTCGGCTGATGCCCGGTGAGAACCGTCGGCACCGGCATGGGCCTCAACGGCCGGTGAGAACTGTCGGTGCCGGCTGGCAGACTCGCCCGGCATGAGTGATGACGTGCGGCTGAGGGCCGTCGGAGAGGCCGATCTGGAAGTGTTCCTGGCGCAGGAGCACGACCCCGAGGCCGTCCGGCGGTCCAAGTTCCCTCCCCGCGAGCGAGAAGCCTTCATGACCCACTGGAAAACGAGGGTCCTCGGAGACCCCACGGTCCTCGTGCGTGCGGTCATCGTCGGCGGGGAGCTCGCCGGCAACATCGTGTCCTGGTGGGAGCAGGAGCGGCGCTTCACCGGCTACTGGTTCGGCCGCGCGTTCTGGGGCCGGGGCATCGGCAGCACGGCGATGACGCTCTTCCTCCAGGAGGAGAAGACCCGCCCGCTCTACGCCGACCCCTACATCGGCAACACCGGCTCGGTGCGCCTGCTGGAGAAATGCGGTTTCCAGCGCACCGGCACCATCATGCACGGCGAGAACGAGCACGTCATGCTCGTCCTGTCCGAGAGCTAGCCGCTGCTCCGGAGGCACGGCGCAGCGGCCTCGCCGGGCTCATCGGTGAGCGAAGGCGCGGCCGGGATCTCGCACCGTACGGTCCAGCCGGGGCCGTCGGGGTTGGAGCGGAAGTCCCACCGCCCACCCGAGAGCATGTCGACGATGGCCAGCCCCCGCCCGCCCTCCGCGAGCAGAAACGCCGGCTCCGTACGGCCGCGCGGGCTTTCGGCTGCCAGGCCCGTGTCCCTGACCTCGACGCGCAGCCGGTCGTCGTGTGCCGACAACTGGAGGACCAGTGGCTCGGACACGGCGGGCCCATGGGCTGCCCCTGCCAACTGGTGCCGGGCGTGCCTGAGGGCGTTGGTCACCAGCTCGGAGACGGCCAGGCGCACGGGCTCGTACGCCGGATGCTCGGCTCCGAGCCAGTCGCGTACCTCGGCACGGGCGCGAGCCGCCGATTCGGGATCACTTGGAAGACGAATCTCTTTGAGAGTGTCCGGCGTCATTGATATGCCTTCCCAGTCCGTATCGGCTGAATTCCTGTTTCACTCGGCTCGCCGGCCGAGGCGCCGCCGTGTCTTCGGCGTGTGCCCCATACGGTGGCAAACAATCGGGGGAGTGAAACGATTATTCGGGTTCGCAATGTGTTCACAATCGCGTGAACCCTCTCGACCGGCTTTGTGAATGCCCAGCATGATGGCCGTGACGCGGTATCAGGCGGCACGAGAGGAGCCCGGAGATGACGGTAAGCCTGGAGCCGGATCCGTCCATATCCCCGCGTATTCAGTTCGGGACAGAACTACGTAAATTCCGACTTTCCGCAGGTTTCTCCCAGCGGAAACTCTGTGATGCGATCCACGTGTCGATCAGCCAGCTCAGCATGATCGAGAACGGTCACCGGGCGCCGACCATGGACCTGGCCCGCCAGGTGGACGAAACCTTGGGACTGGGAACGACGCTCACCGGCCTCCTCGACCGCCTGAACCGCGCGGCGGCCCAGCTTCCCCGCTGGTTCCGCCCCTGGCTCGACTTCGAACGCGAAGCCGAGGCCCTGCGAATATGGGCGCCGTTGATAGTTCCCGGTCTCCTGCAGACCGAGGACTACGCGCGAGCCATCCTGAGCCGCAAGCCCGGCATCACTGTCGAGGAGGTCGAGGAGCAGGTCACGGCCAGAATGGATCGGCAAAGCATTCTGAGACGGCCGATGCCGCCGATGCTCTGGGTCATCCTGGATGAGAGCATTCTCCACCGGCCCATCGCCGGACCGGAGGTCATGAAGGGCCAGTTCGAGCACCTGCTAGAGAGCGGTGAAAACCGTCGTATATCCCTTCAGGTGCTTCCCTACCGGGCGTGTAGCGTGGTTGGGTTGCTGGGCGGATTCGTCATCGCCGAAATGCCCAAAGGTGCACCTCCGGCGGCCTACATCGACTCACAAAGCACGCAAGACCGAGTGAGCGACAGATCCGAGGAAGTGAAAGGCCTGGCATTCCTGCACAACATGATCGGCCCGGACGCCCTGCCTCGGCGAGCTTCGCTTGAAATGATCAAGGAGACGATACGGAGATGGACTTGATCCAGGAACTTCGCGACGCCCAGTGGCACAAGTCCAGTTTCTCCGGTCACGACGGAAGCGACTGCGTCGAGGTTGCCCCCCTGGCCGACGGCCGCCGGGCCGTACGCGACAGCAAGGACCGCAACGGCCCCGCCCTCGTCTTCACCCCTGTGGAGTGGACTACCTTCCTTGACCACGTGAAGACCCTCCACTCCGTCTGACCCAGGACATCGGGTAGATCCTTTACTGTTTCAGCACCCGGTGATTACTCTCCGCGATAATGTCGGCACGTTTCGTGTTGACCGTCCCGGGGGGCCGTGCCAGTGGCTGTTCGTGTGATCTTCATAGGTGGGCTGGGGCGCAGTGGCACGACCCTGCTGGAGCGATTGCTCGGCGAGGTGCCCGGCATCGCACCTCTCGGTGAGCTGGTGCATCTGTGGGAGCGTGGGGTCACCGCCCGTGAGCCGTGCGGGTGCGGGGAGGCGTTCACCGCCTGTCCCTTCTGGCGCAGGGTCGGCATCCGGGCGTTCGGAGGATGGTCGCCCGGCCTGGCCGACCGCGTGCTCACCCTGCGCCACAGGGTCGACCGCACCCGCCACATCCCCTCCATGGCGGCGCGGCAGTGCCGCGTCGGCCTCAGCGGGTACACCCGGGCCTACTCCCGGGTCTACGAGGCGGCGGCGCAGATCGCCGCGTGTCCCGTGGTGGTCGACTCCAGCAAGCACGCGTCCCTGGCCTTCTGCCTGAGCACATCCCCGGTCGTCGATCTGAGCGTCGTCCACGTGGTCCGAGATCCGCGCGCGGTCGCCTACTCCTGGCGTCGGCGGGTCAGAAGACCCGAGGACGGCACCCCGATGACCCGCTGGAGACCCCTCCGCACCTCCGTTCACTGGGTAGTGCAGAACCTCGCTTTCGAGCTGCTCGCCCGCCGGGGCGGCACCGTGATCCGCATCCGGTACGAAGACCTGCTGGCCGACCCCCACGCGGTCCTGTCCGCCCTGCTGGTCCGGCTGGGGTTCGGCCAGGCCGACGGCGGTGGGCTGGCGTTCCTCCGTCCCGGTCTGGCCGAGCTGTCGGTGGCGCACACCTGCGCCGGCAATCCGATGCGGTTCACCGCCGGGTCCCTTGAGCTCACCAGAGACGACTCCTGGTGCGACAGCCTGTCCCGCCGTCACCGATGGCTGGTCACCGCGCTGACCTGGCCGCTGATGATCCAGTACGGCTACCGCGTACGCGATCGGCGGGCACCGGAGGCGGCTCCCTCCCCGCTGCTCGCGGCAGGGCTTCCCGCCTCGGAGTGCAGATGAGCCCGACCGTCGGTGTGGTCGTCCCCACGCGAGGAGACCGTCCCGGCCTCCTCCGGGCCGCGCTGCGTGCGGTGCTGGGCCAGCGTCATCCGGGCGGCGTCGACGTCGTCGTGGTGGTCGACGGCGGCCCCGTGGAGCCGGTGGTCGCGCAGGTGGCCGGGGTCGTCACCGAGGCACCGGGGAGGGTCCGCGTCCTGCCGAACCGTTTCAGCCCCGGGCTGCCCGGAGCCCGCAACACCGGCATCGCCGCGCTCGCCACCGACCTGGTGGCCTTCTGCGACGACGACGACCTGTGGCTGCCGGGCAAGCTCGCCGCCCAGCTCGCCGCGCTCGCCGCCGACCCGGCCGCCGAGTTCGCCGGCTGCGCCATCGAGGTCGAGTACGACTCGCGGCGCGTCGCCCGGCTCGCCGGCACGAGCCAGGTCACCACGCGGCACCTCACCCGCTCGCGCATGGTGATGGTCCACTCCTCCACGTTCCTGTTCAGGCACGGGTCCGTCTGGCCGGACGAGAGCGCCCCCGCCGGGCAGAACGAAGACTGGGACCTCGCCCTCCGCGCCGCCGGTCGCCACCCCCTGGCGTACGTCGACCGTCCGCTGGTGCGGGTCCGCTGGGGAGCTTCCGCGTTCGTGGCGCGGTGGGCCGACCGCATCGCGGGCCTTGAGTGGATGCTCGCCCGGCACCCCTACCTGGCCGCCGACCCGCGCGGCGCCGCGCGGATCTACGGGCAGCTCGCCTTCCACAATGCCGCGCTGGGCCGCCGCCGTGAGGCGGGCCGCTGGGCCGCTCGCGCGTTCGCCGCCCGCTGGGGGGAGCCCCGCGTCCCGATCGCGCTGGCCGTCGCGCTCGGCATCGTGCCGGCCCGCGTGGTGCTCAGCGCACTGCACACCCGAGGGCATGGAATCTGATGGCACCTCGGACACAGACCCGTGAGGGCGCCGCGCCGGCGATCATCGGGAGCCGCCCCCGAGTGACGGTCGCGGGCGTCGAGGTCGACGCTCTCACGGAGGGGGAGGTGGTAGGCCACGTGGTCGCCGCCCTCGCGCGGGGGGAAGGCGGACACGTGGTCACCCCCAACGTCGACATCTGCCGCGCCTGCTCGCACGACCCCGAGGTACGGGCGCTGGTGGCGGCCGCCGACCTCGCCGTGCCCGACGGTATGCCGCTGGTGTGGGCGTCCAGGCTGCTCGGCACGCCCGTGCCCGAGCGCATCACCGGAGCCGATCTGATCTGGTCGCTGTCGGAGGCGGCGGCGTCCTATGATCTCCCGGTCTACCTGCTCGGCGGGCCTCCGGGGGTGGCCGTACGCGCGTCCGAGGTACTGGCCGACCGCTATCCCGGCCTGCGGGTGGCGGGGGTCATCTCCCCTCCGCAGGGGTTCGAGACCTCGGAGGAGGGCCTGATGGCCGTTCGTGAGGTTCTGTTCGTGGCGCGTCCCCGCCTGGTGTTCGTCGGGCTCGGCTTCCCCAAACAGGACCGCCTGATCGCCGCCCTGCGCGACGATCTGCCCGGGGCCTGGTTCGTCGGCTGCGGCGCGGCGATCGCCTTCACCGCGGGATCGGTCCGGCGGGCCCCCGAGTGGATGCGACGCTCCGGCCTCGAATGGCTGTTCCGCCTCGCCTGCGAGCCCGGCCGGCTCGCGCGCCGCTACCTCGTCGACGACCTGCCCTTCGCGCTCCGCCTGCTCACTGTCTGCCTGCTGAAGCGCCTGATCAAGAGCGCGATGTCGCCTTCGGCGTGATCACGCGACGCTTCGGGTCCGTCCTTCGACGTACGCGGGTGCGGGTCGGTCCTCAACCTCCGTGGGCGTAGGTCGGCTCCTCAACGTACGCGGGTGCAGGTCGGCTCGAAGTGGAGGCTCCGGGTCACGCCGTCCTCCGACAAAGATCGCTTTATGGGGAGCGGGTCAGGTGGCGGATGCGGGTGATCTCCTCGGGGGTGAGCTGATCACGATAACGGTCCAGGGCCTGGCGCGAGTCCATGGGCCGGTAGGCGGTGCGTGACAGGCCCGACCAGGCGAAGCCGCCGTCCTCCGTGCCGCGCGGCGGGCCGCCTCCGTTCGAGCCGTCCGCCGGGACGTGTCTCGTCCCCGCCGCGTCCGTCCGGCCGTCTCCCGCCGTGCAGGCCCGCTCGATCCGCCTTTCGGCCGAGGCGGACCAGGTGAGCCCGCACCACTCGTACAGATCCCGGTAGCCCGTAACCGGGTCGGTGGCGAGGTGCTCGTAGCGGGCCAGGCGGATGGACGGGTGCCGTCCGGCCAGCGTCTCGGCGACGGACCGCGCCACCCGCCACAGGGCGGCGGCCTTGGCGAGGCGGTCCTGCGAGCCGACGAGCGGGCGGAGCGCATCGACGGACGGGTGGTCGCGCACCAGGAGCGGCTGTTCGAGCAGTTCGTGGAAGTAGACGGTCCACCCGAGCCGCTGCCAGCTCGCCACGAAGGACACAGGTTCGCGCACCAGCAGGACCACGCGGCAGCCCAGGCGCTCGGCGAACCAGCCCGCCGAGAACAGCGCGAACGGGTCGTCCAGCAGCGCCCGGCGCCCCAGCAGCCTGCCCAGCGTGAAGGCGGCGGCGTTCTTCGCCAGGCGTGCGAGGTCGCCGGGCGACCTGTTGCGGCGCAACTCGGCGGCGTAGCGGTAGCGCAGGGCCACGGTGTCGGCGAAGGCGCGCAGCCAGGGCCCCTCGTTGTCGCGGCAGATGTACTGGAACCGGTGGCTCACCGTGGCGTTGAGGATTCCGGGAGAGCGGCCGGGCGGGCGCTGCGGGTTGAGCGGCTCGTTGACGTAGATCACCTCGCCACCGGCGGCGAGCATCTTCCCGGCCCAGCTCGTGCCGCTCCTCGGCAGCCCGGTGACCAGAATGGGCCCGCTGCCTCTCACCGGGATGGGCACCGGGATGGGCCCGTCGTTCACGTGGCCTCCTCGACGCGCGAGGGCCGCAGGGAGGGCAGGCTGTGGACGCCGAACGGGCGCAGCTCGTACAGGCGGGCGATCTGGAGCAGGGGGAGCACGTTCTTGGCGAGGACCCCGCCCGACCAGCCGAGAACGGCGCCGAAAGCGCCGTGGGCGGGCACCAGGAGGACGTCGAGGGCGACGGTCACCGCGATCGCGCCGAGGATGTTCATCATGCTGGAAGCGGTGTGCCCGGCGGCGATCAGCACGACGTCGACCATGCCGCAGGAGGTGGCCAGCATCATGGTCGCGGCGAGCACGGCCGCCACGGCGGCCCCGTGCCGGTAGCCGTCGCCGAACACCCGCAGCAGCCATGGCGCGAGCGCCGCGTACGCCAGCCACAGGGGCCAGGTCAGGACGACCAGCCACATCGTGGTCGTCTGGTACAGCTTGCGGGCGAGGGAGAGATCACCCTCCGCCAGGGCGCGTACGAGCCGTGGTTGCACGGCCTGGGCGAGCCCCTGGTTGACGAGCTGGCCGACCACCTTGAACCGCGTGGCGGCGGTGTACAGCGCGGCCTCCTCCGGCCCGGCGAGCATCGCCACGATCACGATGTCGAGCCGCTGGAACACGGCCTGGACCGCGCCGCCGAGCGCACGGGGCGCCGCGTAACGCCAGAACTCGCCCGCCGTTCCCGAGACGTACGGCCCGGAGGGCACCCGCCGGCGTAACCAGAGGGCGCTCAGTACCAGCACGGGCAGCGCGGGCACGGCCCAGGCGGCGGGGAGCGTCCAACTCAGGCCGGAGGCCGCGCCCGTCAGGGCCAGGCCTCCCACGAGGACGAACTGCGCCCCTGGCTGGAGCACCCCGCTCAGCAGCGCGGTCGGGCGCATCGAACCGAGACCACGGGTCGCGGAGACCAGGACGTCGGCGCAGACGATCACAGGAAGCGCCACCGCGAGCGTCCGAATCGCCGCGCCGAGCATGACCGTGACCGCGCCGGACCCGGCCATGACCCCGCCGGACCCGGCCGTGACCGAGTCCGGGCCGGGTGCGGCTGTGACCGCGCCGGACACCGCCGGGGCCGGGTTCGGTAGGAGGACCGCTGTGATCGCGTCTCCCCAAACGATCACGATGATCGCCGTGAGGATGGACAGCACGATGACGGGTGCCAGCGCCGCACGGAAATATCGGGAAATGTCCTGCTCGCCGTGCCTGCGGGACCGGGCGATGAAGTAGATCAGCCCGTTGCCCGAGTCCAGCCGGAGGATTCCGGCGACCATCAGGCAGAGCGTCGTCGCGGTGAAGACGGCGCCCGCCGTGCCCGTGTCGAGGCCACGGGTCAGGGCCACCACGATCAGGAACTGCGACCCCGCGTTGACGACCGCCCCGGCGAGCCCCGCCATACCCCCCTTGACCAGCGAACCAGCCCCACCGGCCACCGGGCCCGGGACCTCTGGTGAGGAGATCGCACCGTCGCCGGTCATCTGCGCCAGGAGGGGTCGCCGCCCAGCCAGGGGCGGAGTCGCTCGTCCCACGGGGCGAAGTGGTCGGACAGGGAGTCTCGCAGCGAGGCCGGCATGTCGGCGGGCCGGGGGCGGGCGTTGTGGCGCTCGAAGACCGGGTCGTCGAGGCGGGGGAGCCCGAGGAACTCCAGCACCTCGTCGTACACGCACTCAGGCGAGGTGAAGAACCGCCCGCTGTCGATCACCAGGATCCGGTCCCGGCCGACCAGAGGCTCCAGCCGGTCGAGTTGCTCGGCGTACCGGCCGCGGGCGAGGTAGGCGTGGTGGCGGTGGGCGTGGCTCAGCGCGTACGGGTGCTCACACAGCCGCTCCGCCTCCCCGGCCAACCGGTGGGGCTCCAGCTCGATCGCGCGCTCGAACGCCGGCTCGGTCTCGAAGCCGCGTGCCACCTCGTGCGCGTGAGCCGAGTAGGCCCGTTCGACCGGATCGCGGACCAGCACGATCAGCTTCGCCCCCGGCAGGTCACGGGTGATCCGGGAGGCCGCCAGCGGGTGGAACATGTAGTACGGCGAAGATTCGAAGGCGAGCGGGCGTATGCCGTACCTGCGCTCAAGGCGGTGGGCCGTGGCCTTCAGCGGGAAGTGCGCGCGGTACCACGACAGCCCCTTGCCGTACGCCGTGTCGAAGTAGTGGACGCCCTTGCGGAGCACCGGTTTGAGCATCAGGGGATGCTGCGAGAGAGCACGGTAGAGGGAGGTCGTGCCGCTGCGTTGCGCACCGACGATCATGAACGTCGGGAGGAGGCGCCCGCTGACGGTCAGCCGCCCCGCCGTATGGGAGACGACGTGCGCGGACATCTTCACAGTGCGGTTCATGGCAGGACCTCCTGGTGATCGACGAGGGGATTGAGCCATTGGGAGGGAGGCCCGAGCGGCTGGTGACCGTCCCGCTCATACCGGTCGGTCAGGGCGATCAGGTAGCGGACCGCCGTCTTTCTCGCCTGGGCCGCCGACACCCCGAAGGGCGCGAGCGTCCGTACGGCCTGCGCCAGGCACGCCTCGGCGGCGACCGGGGGTGACATCCGTCGCAGCGCCCTCTGGAAGAAGAGGTGGAGTGCGTCGAAGCCCAGGGGCACGCCGGTGGCGAAGCGTTCCCAGTCCCAGACGAGCAGGCGGCCGTCGGGAGAGGGCGCCATGTTCCACGGGGAGAAGTCGCCGTGCCAGGCGTGATCGCCGCCTCCGCCCGGCTCCGGCGAAAGGCTCGGTGGACCCTGGCACGGGTCCCGCCGGCCGGCTCCCGCGTGGTCCGCGCGCGCCAAGCCCAGCGCGGCGATCTCCGCGACCGTGCGGTCGAGCAGAGCCGGAGAGACGCGGCCGCCTCTCACCGGCAGGGGGGAAAGGACCAGCACCTCCAGGCCGTTCCAGATGCCGTGGTGCAAGACGGTGGGGCTCACCACGACCTCCAGGGGCGTGGCCGCCAGCAGTCCAAGCGTCGCGCTCTCGTGCCGGATCAGCGCCCGCGATCGGTCGGTGTCGCCGATCTTGACGAAGGCGAGCGGCTCCCCGGTGGCTCCGTGGATCTCCAGGACGGGTTTGCGGTTGGCGCGCAGGGCCGGTCGTACGTAGGAGGTGGCCCTGACAGGCTCCCCGAGCACCTCGCTGAGGTGACCCTCGATCGTGCCGGGCCCGTGGGGAAGGAGCCGCCGCCCCGGCAACCATCGCGACCGGGGCACGAGGCGGCGCGGCAGGAACCTGCTCGGAACCAGGGCGTACGCGGTGTAGGAGGCGTGCCCTGCGGAACCCCGGCTGGGAACGGGACCGGAGGCGGGGTCCGAGGGCGGAGGGGGGTAGAGCTGGGGGAGCACCTCGTCGAGGTAGTGGAGGCGGGCGCGGTAGTCCCTCATGGGCGTGCCTCCACCGCCGGAGCTCCGGCGCTCCGGCCGTTGCGCCAGAGCAGCGCGAACGAGATCAGATAGAGGCTCAGCGCGGTAACCAGGCCGTCGTAGACGAACATGTAGAGCAGCACGAGGATCATCACGAGCGTGCCGGCCTGGCCGATCGGCGTGCGGTCGCGCCAGAAGCGGCGGATGGCTCCCGTGAAGAACGCGACATACAGCGCCGCCCCGGTGAAGCCCTGAGTGATCAGCAGCAGCCAGATCTGCCCGTCGCTCCCCAGCGGGGGATGGCCGCACTCGGCGCACCAGCCGGTCCTGCCCGTGGTGATCGTCTGGTAGTTGCCGAAGGCGTTGCGGGTGTTGCCGTACCCGATGATCGGGGAGTGGGTGGCCGCCTCCAGCGTGCTCGCGACCGTGAACGCCCTGATGGCATTGCTGTGCGGGCTTTCCAGGCGCTGGGCCACGATGGTGTTGAGCGGACCGGCGGCGAACACGAGCGCCGCCGCCGCGAGGGCCGTGCCGATCGCGAGCCCCGTGCGCGGACGGGCGCGCATGAGGACGTACGCGACGGCGACGGCGAGGCCGATCCACAGGCCCCGGTTGAGCGAGTAGACGATCGGGATCGTGGCCAGCCCGGCCACGGCCACGCACACCACCCGTCGCACCGGCCCCCCATAGGTCCACCAGCCGACGACGAACCAGATCAGCAGCACGGAGATGTTGCTGCCCCAGGCGTTGGCCCACTCGAACGGCGCCTCAGGGCGCGGCGAGGCGTGCCCGAGGACGTGCTGGACCTGGGCCGCGGTCGGGTGGATCAGGTTGCGGACGAAGGAGTTGCCGCTGATCCAGTCGGGGAGGAGCATCTCTAGGGGCGAGGTGAACTCGAAGCGCGGGGCGACCACGCCGAGCAGCCCTCCGGCCACCGTGGTCACGAACAGCACGCCGAGCATGGCCACCAGCGTGCGCTGAGGCAGCTCGCGATCGGTGAGGTTGCCCAGGTAGAGCACCATGATCAGCAGGGCGACGTAGAGGGCGAGCCGCATGACGTAGCCGAGGACGCGGCCGGTGCCGAGCTCGCCGTACGTGCCGGGAGGCGTGTCGCCGAGCATGAGCGCGCTCACGAGGTAGCCCGCGAGGAGCAGCATCCACAGGCCCATGCCCTTGGGGACCGTGATCGGCCGCCGCTTCCAGAGCACGAACGCCATGGGCACCGCGACGACGATGATCGACAGCCCGCCGAAGCCGAGGGCCCACCAGATGGGGTATCCGACCAGAAGCGCGGCGATCGGCCAGGTCACGGGGGGAGGCATCTTCACGACGCCCGTGCCGTGGGATCGGTGGGACGGCGGCAGGTTCACGACGCCCGTGCCGTGGGGTCGGTCGGATGGCGGCGGCCATGACCGTGGTGGGACTCGCCACGCGGGAGCGAGGCGGGCGTGGTCAGCAGGATCACGCCCAGCGCCGCCGTGTCCGTGCGCCGGAGCTGCCGTACGGCCTGGGCGAGCTGTTTGGAGCGCGCCGCGCGGCTCTCGACCACCAGCAGGGCGGCGTCGGCGCGTGCCGCCTGGTCGGTGCGCACCCAGATCGGCGCGAGGCCGGTGAGCGCCACCCGCAGGTCGTCGGCGATGGGCTCGGGGTCGGTGCCCGGCGACACCCCCCGTACGAGCAGCTCGCCGCCGTCGCGCAGGTGCCGTGCCACGGCGATGGCGAGCTCGCGCAGCTCACGGGCGTTCTCGCCCTCGCAAAGGACGGGGAGCCCGGTGAGGCGCTCGACGTCGGCCGCGGTTCTGAGCCGGGTGTCGAAGCGGTCGCGGACCATGGCGGCCCCGGCTCCGGCCAGCAGGCCGAGGAACAGCCCGCTGCCGAGGTAGAGCGACGGGCTCGGCTGTGCGGGCGAGGCGGGCGGGCGGGCGTCGCTGATGACGCTGCCCGGGGTGATCGCGATGGTCCTGAGGGCGTCGTACTTCACGGTGAGGTTGTAGACCTGCTTGCTCAGGACGTTCTGCCGCTGGGCGGCGATGGTGCGCGCCGCCGAGCCCGGCGCCGTGCGGGGCAGGCCGGTGACGGTCGTGCCGAGCGCCGCGTCGACCTCGCGCAGCTTCCCGGCGAGCACCTTGAGCTGGGCGTCGAGCGCGCGCTTGGCCGTCGCCTCGCGGTTGGCGAGGTACGCCTTCGCGAACGCCTCGGCGCCAGCGGCTGCTGTGACCGGGTCACGGGCGGTGTACGACACGGCCAGCACCGCGGAGTTGGGCGGCACGGTCACCGTGACCTGGTCCCTGAGCGTGTCGGGGTCCTTGACCTTCAGGGCGCGCGCGGCCCGGGAGGCGACGACGGCCGAGCGGGCGACCTGGGCCTCGGTGTCGAGGTTGAGCGGCTCGCGCTGGCGCTGGCTCGTCTGGTTCGTCTGGTCCTGGACGCCGGTGGAGGACACGAGCACCTCGGCGGTCGCCGTGTAGGACGGCGGGGTCATTGCGAGGACGATGCCGCCGCAGCAGAGGCCGGCGAGCAGGAATCCGGCGAGCGCGACCCTGCGCCGCAGCAGCATCGAGCCGAACTCGGCGAACTCGCGCCCGGTGGCCGGGCCGGGGACTGAGGACGCCGGGTGGCTCATGGAAACGGCAGACCTCTCAATGCGGGATTGTTATGCATATCTGTCCCTATAAGTCGCGTGTGTTGCTCGGAGTCGTCGCCATGGACGCCGACCCCCTGGAACAGATGCTGTGAACTATAGGCACAACCCAAGATTCCTCGATCGCATACAGGCGTTTTTGAGGGTGGTGGATCCGCCCAGCCGGCGCACATAACCGGATATTTCCATAATTAGGAAGCCGCAGCTCGGCGCCGGGTATCCAGTTTCCGGCGGCCCGGCGCCGATTAGTGGGAAGGTGAATACCAGCCTTCAGGAGAATTGATTAGAAGGGGGTTTGACCGCCTTGCGCAAACTGACGGGGATGTGGGTTTTCGGCATGGGGATCGCCACCGGCTGCGGGCTGATCGTTTACGCCGTGTCGTCGGTGAGGCCGCACGAGGAGGTCGCGACCGGAGACCGCGCGCCCGCCGTCGCCATGACGGTCCCGAGCGGTGCCCCCGGCTGCGTCGCGACGGCCAAGCTCATCCCGAGTTGCGGCGCGTGGTGGGGCATGGCCCCCGACGTCTTCGGCGGCCGGCCACCGTCACTGGCCATCGCCGCCGCCGAGGAGCGCATGGGCCGCAGGGCCGACATCGTGCACGTGTACCACCGGGGCGGGGACCCGTTCCCCACGCCCGAGGAGCGGCAGCTCGCCAAGAAGCGGCTCCTGCTGATCAACTGGAAGCCGTCCGTCCACGACACCTGGGCCGAGATCGCCGACGGCGCGATCGACGCCCGCATCGACAGGGTCGCCGAGAGGATCAAGCGAAGGCTGCGCGTCCGGTTCTTCCTCACCGTCCACCACGAGCCCGAGAACGACGTGCGCGCGCACCCCGGGTCGGGGATGACCGCGGAGGACTACGCCGCGATGTACCGCCACGTGGTGCTGCGCCTGCGCGAGCGCGGCGTCAGGAACGCCGTCATGGTCATGACCTACATGGGCGCGCCCAACTGGGCGACCAAGCCGTGGTTCGAGCACCTCTACCCCGGTGACGACGTCGTCGACTGGATCGGCCTCGACCCGTACGCCGACCGCCGGGTGACCGACTTCGCCAACCTGGTCGACAAGACCCGTGGCGACCACGCGAGCTGGCCGGGGTTCTACCGCTGGACGCAGTTGCGCTTCCCCGGCAAGCCGATCATGGTGGCCGAGTGGGGGGCGTTCGAGCGGCACGACGACCCCGGGTTCAAGGTGACGTTCTTCAACTCGGTGCGCCGCCAGATCCGGGGATACCCGCAGATCAAGGCACTGGTCTACTTCGACTCGCCGCGCGCGCCGCGTGGCGACACGCGCTTCGACTCGACCGTGCCCGCCGCGCGCGCGTTCACCGAGCTGGCACGCGCGCCGTACTTCAGCTCGACACCGGTCCCCGACCACTGAGCCCCCGCCGCGCGGAGGAGGCCCGAGCCATCAGCGGATCCAGCCGCCCGAGCCGAGCACGCTCATCACGGAGTCGACGGCCCTCTCGATCGGCATGCCGGTCGTGTCGAGGGTCAGTTCGGCGTCCTCGGGCTCCTCGTACGGGTCGGAGATGCCGGTGAACTCCGGGATGAGCCCGGCCCGCGCCTTGGCGTACAACCCCTTGCGGTCGCGGCGCTCGCACTCCTCCAGCGGCGTGGCCACGTGTACCAGCACGAAGTCGGCTCCCACGGCCTCGACCATGTGGCGCACCTCGTCGCGCGTCGCCGCGTACGGGGCGATGGGGGCGCAGATGGCGAGTCCGCCGTGCCGGGCGACCTCGGCGGCGACGAAGCCGATCCTGCGGATGTTCAGGTCGCGGTCCTGCTTGGAGAACGTCAGACCCGCCGTGAGCAGGCGCCGCACCACGTCGCCGTCCAGGTACGTGACGGTACGGCTGCCGCGTTCGAGCAGCGCGTCGTGCAGGCCGCGGGCGATCGTGGACTTGCCCGACCCCGACAGGCCGGTGAAGAAGACCACCAGGCCGCGCCGGTGCGGGGGACCGGGCAGGGTGATGGGCTCCGGCCCCGCCAGGTGCTCGTCGGCGCCGTAGGCGGTGGCGACGTGCTCGCGGAGCTCCAGGTCGATCTCGGGCTCGCGGGGGGCGAGGGGGACCACGGCGACCTGGGTGCCGGACGGAAGCCTGTCGCGTGCCTTGAGCGCCGCGCGTACGACCGCGGGGCCGCCCTCGCCGAAGGCCAGGGGGAGCAGCAGGATCGTCGCGTCCAGCTCGCGGGCCGTGGCGGTGATCTCGTCCAGGTCGTCCAGGGGGCCCCGCATGGTGACGGCGAGGACGGAGCGGCCGCCCAGCTCGGCGCGGACCTGGGACGGGGAACGCCGGAGGCGTGCGAAGGGGCCGTGCTCCGACGCGCCCAGCGACTTCACCGGGCCCGCCACCAGGCCGTCGGCCGTGCGCTCGGTCACGGTGAGCGAGGCGAGCGCGGCGCCCTCAGGGTCGCGCAGCGTGAGCTCCTGCCCGGCGGACACGGGGTGGTCGTGCGGCAGCGTCAGCGTGACGGGATCCGGCCAGGGCGTGCCGTCGGCCAGGGTCCCGTTCTCGACGACCGAGTCGACGTCGGCCGAGCCGAGGAAGCCCGTGAGGGGGTCGAAGGCGCCGGAGAGCAGCAACTCCAGGTCGGCGAGCTCGCGGGCGTCGGGCACCCACTCGGGGGTCCACTCGGGGTTCGCCGTCATCTGCTCCACATTTCCCACTGGGCCAGGATATTTACGGTTGGTGGGGGAAGCCTGGCCTGCCTCGTCCCGCGCGGCACCCTACCTTTCCCGGAAGCCGCACCGGGAAGCCGCACCGGGAAGCCGTTCCGGGAAGCCGTGAGATCGGGAGGCATAGCGAAGCGGAGCCGGCGGCGTCCTAGAGGCTGACATCGACCCTTGGAGGTGATCGTGGACGTTGCCGAGGAGCGACGTTTCCGCGAGTTCGTGTCGGCGCGCTCGCCGGCGCTCATGAGGCTAGGGTTCCTGCTCACGGGCGGGGACCAGTACGCGGCCGAAGACCTGCTTCAGACGGTCCTGGCCAGGACCGCCGCCCGGTGGGCCCGTATCGACGAGCCCGAGGCGTATGTGCGGCGCGCGATGTACCGCCAGCAGGTGAGCTGGTGGCGCCTGGCCTCCCGGCGGCGGGAGACCGTGATGGCCGAGACCCCTGACGTCGTGGGACGCGACGACACGCACGCGGCCGACCTGAAGCTCGTCCTGCGCGGCGCGCTGGCCCGGCTCACCGCGCGGCAGCGTGCCGTGCTGGTGCTCCGTTACTTCGAGGACCTCCCCGAGGCCGAGGTGGCGCGCATCATGGGCTGCTCGGTCGGGACGGTCCGCAGCACGGCCCACCGTTCGCTCGCCCGGCTGCGCTCCGTCTCGCCCGAACTCGCCCCCTTCCGCCTGCCCGACCGCCCTTTTGAGGAGGCCACCTCGTGAAGTTGGAAACCCTGCTGCCGCGGACGTTCCGGGACTGGGCCGAGGAGGCCCGGGTCCCCCATGATCTCGCCGACCGGGCCCTGCGGGGGCGGCCCCGGCGCCCGATGACCACCGTGTCGTTCGCCGCGGGGGCGACCGCCGCCGTCGTGGTCGCGGGCATGCTCGTTCCCAGGCTGATCCCCTCGGAGGCGCCGGGGGGCGGTGTGGCCC